>JAZRWV010000345.1:0-10476 GCA_045599925.1 Myxococcota bacterium | reverse complement strand
TTGAGTTTTATTCAGACCTTCCTTAAGGAAAAAAACAATTTCGAGTTTTGGGATATTACAATCAGCTATTCCTTATAATAAGTTTCAACATCATCACTCTTGCATTCAGATGCTCTATCCGCATTTTCTGGACATACTGGTTTATAAACGGCTTCGTTGTTGACAACGACACAAACTTCCTGATTTTCATTAACCTGGCCATATTTTTTACCATCTGAACAGGTGACTTCAACTTTATTGGATTCATATAAATGCGTGTCATCATCTTTCACGCAATCATATTTATACACGGAATACAAACCAGCTACACCATAACGCCGCCCCAACAGACCGCTACCTTCCTTATCGCATTTTTCCTCGTCAACGGCTTTTCCATTCACGACAACGCAATAATGACTGTATCCTTCATCAGGATTTGGAGGCAATTCTTCACCATGCATGACTTTGGTATCAAATATCGTGCAATAAACATCATCATCCGAGCTGCTACACCCAAACAATGGCCAAAAAAGTAGAATTAGGCATATTATTTTTTTCATTTGTCATTCTCCTAATCAATCAACAGAAACATTATTCCCCCACTGTTACAAAAAAATTAATAGCACATTGAAATCTCTTATTCAAACGACAAACAAAAAAAGTTTAACCACACAGGCATGTAAAACTGTTTTTAACACCAGCTTCACATGCTTTTTAAAAAGTTATGCGACTATTCTATTTCTGATTCTGACAGTCACGCCGTCTGCGCATTAAAATCGTTCCCAGAAGGCCAAAGAAAGCGAATCCAGCACTCAACGGAAGGGAATTCGGAACGCGCCGTGTCGATGAACAGCCACAATCTTCCTCATAAACAAAATCGACATTTCGAGTGTCGTTATCATCCTCATCAAGACAATATCCATCCTCATCGAAGCCGTTGGGACAGTCTTCGTCATCGTTCTCGTCTTCACCATTTTCATCACAGTCTTCGACATCGGGATCACATTCTGTGCCGGGTGCTGGCTCATCTTTATCACAAACACCGTCCTCGTCGACTTCGCCATCGCAGTCATTATCTACGCTGTCACAAACTTCATCTTTCGGTTCGCAGCAAACGTTGTCTTCGTCGACTTCGCCATCGCAATCATTGTCCTCGCCATCACAGACTTCGGTTGTACAGCAAACGCCACCTTCGTCGACTTCACCATCACAGTCGTTGTCCACGCCGTCACAAACTTCATCTTTCGGTTCACAACAAACGTTGTTCTCATCGACCTGGCCATCGCAGTTATTATCTATGCCATCGCAAATTTCTGTGAGGAATGAACAGGCTTTTGGATAGACACCACCGACATGGAAGGTTGAATAATATTTTGCATTATTCCATCCTGATTTGTCTTCCATGCCTGTTGCATCGAGATGATCGAATCCCGAACCATTAAAGAGATAGCAAGAAACCTTTTCTGCAGTGCGACTGCAAATATCGAGCTTGCCGTCACCATTGACGTCACCAAGTCGAATCGTTGTGTATTTATCCGGCTTATTCCATCCATTGGCATCGCTGAATTCATCAATTGAGAACGAATCCCCGAAACCGTTTCCTGTCGAGAGCATACAAATAAATTTAGCGTTGGCGCGAGCGCAGAGATCGTCCATTCCATCGCCATTGATGTCACCAAACTGAATCGTCGCATAATTATCGAAATCATTCCAGCCCGACTTATCAGCCCATTCCGGGCCACGAATGGGATCACCGAATCCATCACCATTAGAGAGATGACAAACGATGCCGGCGCTATCGCGGGCGCAAATATCAGCTTTATGATCGCCATTGATATCGGCAAACCGAATCGTTGAATAATATTCTCGACCATTCCACCCGTTGTTATTACTCCATGCAGGGCCATAAATGGCTTCACCAAAGGAGTCACCATGAGAAGGCCAGCAACGGATACCACTTGTACCACGACCACAGACATCGACCTTGCCGTCACCATTGATATCAGCGACGCGAATTGTCGAATAATACATTTCAGCTCCCCAACCACCACTATCACTCATATCCCCAAAGCCGATAGGTTCGTCATCAAACCCGGTTCCATTGGAGAGGTAACACTGGAATTGTTCTTTATAGCGAGCACAGAAATCATCTTTTCCATCACCGTTGATATCGGCAAATTTAACGGTCGAATAGTATTTTACGTCGTTATATCCATTTGTATCGGCCATGGGGATTCCACCATACGAAGTAAACTCACCAGCGCCGTTCGAAGTCCAGCATTCGACGCCGACATTTGCACGAGCACAAATATCGGCGATGTTGTCGCCATTGACATCAGCAAATCGAATTGTTGCGTAATTCGAAACATCATCCCAGCCCTGCTCATCGCTCAGACCAAGAACGACAGCTTTTTGCAAGATATCGCCAGAGCTTGAAAGCGTGCAATAAATACCGGCTGCTCCTCGTGCGCAGATATCCGCCATTCCATCGCCATCGATATCGGTATTCTGCATTTCCAAATCGGATGGATTGAATGTTGCCGGACATGTATAGTTGGCTTTTTCAGCATAATTCAATGGGTTCTCAGCATTACTGCCATCGGGCTTTACTGTGAAATGAAGATGCTGACCAGTCGAACAGCCGGTAGTTCCCATCTTTCCAATGACATCGCCGCAATTGACATGATCTCCCTTTGACACGTAAACTTCTTTCATGTGCATATAGACCGTTACCATTGAGGAATCGTCATGGCTCAGAGTAACGGAATTTCCCATGGAATTGTCGCATACGGGACATGTTCCTTTTGAATCGACATATTGACATTGTCCTGATGACACGGTTCGACCAGTAACAGTGCCACTTGCTGCAGCCATAATGTCGATATTGCCATTACAGGCAATGTCAACACCAGAATGATAATGTTCAGCTCGCCATCCAAAACTACTTGAAATATATGTACAATTGCTGCCAGCAGGCCATGCAATTGATTGCGCTGATGCATTTTCACTAAGACATAAAATCGACGTACACACAGACACAATAGCGATCACGTATTTTAGCTGATTCATTGAAACTCCTCGGAATATCGATTTTTTGACATTTGCAGAACCTGATGTATGATACAACAGGTATCAATATGCAATTACCGAAAAAATAGTATATTCTATCGAATTTTTTTTGATAAAAAAACAAAATTTGATTGGTTTTATCAGCCAGAGTGAATACAAAGTATCTGAAATGCAGGCTTAAAATAGGCTTCGGTGAAATGGGAAGGCCCCAATTTCAGCTTAACGAAAATATGGCTTAAACAGCAATATTGGTATCGCAACTTAAACATTGTGGATTCATAAAGACTTAGCCCTTAAGCGGGAACCAAGAATTTCGCCATTCGGTGAATGGTGGAATTCGCAGAACGTGTCAGTAACGAATAGTTACTACTTTTGTATTTTTTTTATTGCGACCATTACGCACAAACTATAAATAGAAATATTGTGTCTTATTCCTCATTCAATCGGGTTGGACGAAAACAACAGTATTCACACATTCCTTTGAGCGAAAGTTAATTATGAAGTTACAAAACAAACTACTATCAAGTCTTGCAATCTGCTTTCTGACTATTACAGGATGCAGTGAAGAAAAAGCTCAAACCATTACACCAGTATCAGACGAATCCCTATGCGGCAATGGCACCATCGAAGAGGATGAAATCTGCGACGACAACAATACAGATGATGGCGATGGATGTTCCGCAGACTGCTCGGCTGTTGAAGATGGATATGTATGCCAAACCGAAGGGAAACCCTGCAAAAAGCTGGATGAAAATCCGGACAAGACGGCTGCATGTGGCAATGGCATTCTGGAAAACGATGAAATCTGTGACGACAATAATACCCAAAATGGCGACGGATGTTCATCAAATTGTACGATAGAATCCGGTTGGACATGTGAACCTGACGGAACATGTTCACCAATTGCAGATAGTGCCATCTGTGGCGATGGAGTTATTTCCGGAGCAGAAACTTGCGACGACGGCAATACCAACGACAATGACGGATGTACTTCAACCTGTTCGATACAAAACGGCTGGGATTGTTCCGCAGCTGGTCAAAAATGCACTCCAAAACCAGAAAATGAAGTCTGTGGCGACAGGCAAAAGACCGCTTCAGAAGAATGTGATGACGGCAATACAAAAAGCGGAGATGGATGTTCGTCAGTCTGCACCACCGAACGCGGATGGGTTTGTTCAGACACAACATGCTCGACAGTCTGCGGAGACGGCATCATTGCCGGAACAGAAACTTGCGACGACGGCAATACCAACGACAATGACGGATGCACTGCAACCTGTTCGATACAGACCGGGTGGATCTGTTCAACAGCAGGTTCTCCATGCATTAAACAACCGGATACGACACAAAATTCCATCAGTATTCTGGCCATTGGAAACAGTTTTTCCCAAGATGCCATGCAATATCTCTACGACACACTTGCTGCTGTTGGTTATGAAAAAATCACACTGGCCAATCTGCATATTGGCGGATGTTCTCTCGAAAGGCATGTATCTGAGATAAAAAGCGAATTATCCAGCAATAGCACGGATGGTTCATATACATTCCAGGTTCATTCCAATCTAAATAACGGTAAGCTTGTTTCTGTTAATAACTTTAAAGCTACCGATGCCTTCAATTTTAAAGGAAAATTCAATAATAAAGCTTTAACAGATAAATATAACGATAAAACACTGGAAGCATTAGATAATGGTTGGGATTACATTTCTGTGCAGCAATCAAGTCCTCTGGGCGGAATAGCCAGTACATATATTCTGAATAATTCCAAGACAGGCCAGAATGATATAAATTATATCATCAACCAGGCTAAGAAAAATAGCAAAAATGCCAAAATTATCTGGCATATGACCTGGGCCTTTCAAACGGGTTCTGTCCGTCCACAGTTTGTCTATTATGGCAAAGATCAACTTAAGATGTACAACATCACTGTTGCCACCACCAAAGATCAAATTTTGAACAATAATAATATTGATCTCATCATCCCTTCAGGAACGGCAATTCAAAACCTGCGCACGAGCATCATAGGCGACAATCTGACCAGAGATGGTTATCATATGTCCCTGAGTCATGGACGTCTTGCTGTTGCAATGATGTGGACCAAACAGATTACCGGACGAAGCATCGATTCCATTACCAAAGATTCACTCAAATTGGCTTCTGACTATCACA
This sequence comes from Myxococcota bacterium, assembly GCA_045599925.1. Classification (GTDB taxonomy): domain Bacteria; phylum Myxococcota_A; class Bradymonadia; order UBA4248; family UBA4248; genus UBA4248. The sequence goes on along the minus strand of JAZRWV010000345.1, from coordinate 5,259 downwards.
AGCTTTATACAACAAGAATGCTTAAGGCTATTAAAACTGCCGTAAACAATGCCTACGCACACCCATTCGAAGTCACCCCAGACCTCGAAGGTATTTCAGAAAAATACTATAAGCCCAATACAGAACTTCAAAAAGTCTTTACCAATGCCGGATATAAACTGGGTGATTACAGAGAACTGCCATTTGGTCTTATAAAGAAAGCCTATTACAATTCATCCAGTTCCCCCGATGCCATTTGTAAATATACAGCTATTAATGATAATTGTTCTGCCATTCTCGTCAGCGAAGAAACCGGCGGCACCAATACATCCCTTCTGAAATCACTTGCTGCAACACGTATTTTCAATCGATACGAACTTCCTGTTGGAAGCATCATCGTTCTCAAAGATGGCTATCAGTATCGACCGGAAGCATGGACTGATTTAACCAAAACAACAGAATCACGTCCAGGCATGGTTAGCACTCAAATCGTCAAAATTACAACAGACTGGTGGGGGGACTATAAATATCGTGCCTTCAACATCTCCAAACTCAATCGTCCCGAACTCAGTGACGCAGAAATGGAAAAACTCTCGTCGGCGATAGCCATTTTTGTCCCTAAAGATACCGAAAACACGGACAAAGTGCTCAAAGACAACGGATATGATGTCTCAAAATATCAAAAGCTCGACATCGAACTGACCAATGATGCCTACTGGAACCCCACGGTTGCTCACAGTTCATCCTGGACATCAACACATAGTGATAACAAATATCCAACCAAAATATACCGAAGCTATGCAGCCAAATCACCTTATGCCACAACCAAGGTCTTTACCAAAGATGAACTTCTCAATGGAACGCTTATCGTTGTGGCCCCTGGCTATCAATACCGTCCGGATGCCTGGAAAACACTTTCCAAAGAAATCACATCACGACCTGCCATGGTAACGACAACAGCCACCAAAGGCTCGGTCATTAAAGTCACTGACAACTGGTGGGGCGACTATAAATATCGTGCATTTAATATTTCAAAATCTGAAAAGCCAGATCTGAACTATCTGGAACAATTCAAAATAAACGACAAATTTGCAATCTACGTTCCCAAATAATGAGATATTAATAATAATATATGAGAAAACTTCAGTTTTCTTAAAAGAGTACAGGGCGTCGAAAATTCGACGCCCTGTGTTTTATTTTATAAGTCTCAGTCTATTATGCATAAAACTTACGTTCAAACTCATAAACATCATTGGAAGAAGCATGAATTCTGCCATTGGCAGCCAAATAAGTCATAATGCGATAAACAGTTTCTTCCTCATCTTCAGCGTCAATAGCTTTTGCAAGCTCATTGGCTGACATAGCAACGCCGTCTACAAGTTTTTCGAGACATTTTGTCTGAATGGCGAGGATTTTTGAAGCCGCTTTTTTACCAGCTTCGACGCCTGGCTGATGATATGCATTGATATGAATGAGAGAAGCATAAATCCCAACAGTACGTTCAAAAAGGGCAATCAGAGCGCCAATGGTTTTGGGATCGATGCGACCAACTGTAATGGTCATGGAATCTCGGCCACCTTCGTAAAGAGCCTGACGAGTGCCAAGCAGGAAGCCGTGCAGGAAGTCACCGGGTGTCACATTCGGATCGACTTCAACTGGAGCTGCACCGTATTCAAGCACATCGATAAATGTAACAAAGAAATTGTCGATGCCATCGCGAAGCTGCTGGACATAAGCATGCTGATCGGTTGACCCCTTATTGCCGTAAACGGTCAGTCCCTGATGAACGGTATTGCCGTCGAGATCGAGGGCTTTTCCAAGAGACTCCATAATAAGCTGCTGGAGATAGCGAGCAAAGAGCAAAAGTTTGTCTTTATAGGGAAGAATAACGAGGTCTTTCTGGCCTTTTCCGCCGGAAGCGAAATACCACATCAAAGCCATACGTGCTGCGGGATTGACGTTGATATCATCCTGGCGGGTATAGACGTCACAAATTGCAGCGCCGTTGAGAAGCTCATCGATATCAATTCCCTGAAGTGCTGCGGGAAGAAGCCCAACAGCGGAAAGTTCAGAAGTTCGACCACCAACCCAGTCCCACATGGGGAATGTGCGAATCCAGCCTTCAGATTTTGCCGTATTATCGAGTTTTGAACCTTTTCCTGTAATGGCAACAGCACGATTGGCGAGCTGAAGATCATGATTTTCGAGGTATTTTGCACAAGAAATCATGCCATTTCTGGTTTCAGGAGTTGAACCAGACTTTGAAATAACGACAACGAGCATTGTATCGAGATGTGCAATACGAGAAAGCACCATTTCTATGCCTTCCGGATCGGTATTGTCGAGGAAATGCACGCGCATTTTGTCATTGGAAGTGGAAAGTGCAGAAGCGATCCACTGAGGTCCGAGAGCAGAACCGCCGATACCAATGACAAGCAAATCCGTAAATTTTTCGCCATTTGGAGCGAGGATTCTCCCTTCATGAACATCAGAAGCAAAGAGCTTGATATCGAAAACAGTTTTTTCGATTTCATTTCGAAGTTCTTCAGTGGGAGCCAATTTTGCATTTCTCAGCCAATAGTGTCCAACCATGCGTTTTTCGTCTGGGTTAGCAATGACACCACTTTCAAGAGCTTTCATATCGGCCATGGCTTTAGCCATGGAATCAGTCATTTTAGCCATATATTCGTCATCAAAACGCATGCGGCTGATGTCAAGTGAGAGTTCAATTTCTTTACAAACACAGAGATTCTGCTGATAACGCTGCCAAAGCGATGCGGTCATTTTTGCTCCTTAATAATGAATGAAACACAGAAAAATGAAAAGGCGGCGTATTGCCCTGGCAATAGCCGCCTGACGTCGGCGTATTGAAGCGATGCAAAAGCATCGCGGAAATAGACGGCGTTTCCAATCATGCCCAATAAAAAAACGCCCCAAAACAGGGCGTTTTATGAAAACAGAAAGTTATTGATAAGTCCAGCGAATATTATCGATGATAATCCGACCACTATTGGCAGATACAAGGCTTAATTCAACCGATTTCAGGGTATCATTGATATCCAGGGTATACTTATCGACATCTTTATCAGACTGCGCAAATTCTATGCTTTTCTTGGGAGTGCCATTGACAAAGACATTCAATACGCCCTTGTCATTGTTGCCCCCCCAGCCTCTCCAGTCAAATTCAAGCTTTGCAACCTTTTTTGGAATGTTGTTAAATTTGATAAAGGTCGATTTTTTAGCATGCAAAACGACACTCACATCGCCGTCAATGCCATAATTGCTGCCACTATCCACAGGGTTTGTTCTGGCCGTAATTTCCCATCCAATGCCATTATCAGTGAAATTGTTCTCTGTTGAATATGTCGTACTTATCGTTTGGAGGCTTTCAAAATCCTGAACGTAATCCCAATTTCCCGTATATGTTGGGGTATAACACCCACGAAGACTACATAATTGGCCGGCAGCTGCACAATTCGTGGAAGTCCATCTCTCATTGACGCAGGACTTGAAAATTCCTCCATCGCACTGAGTCGTTTCGGAAACACAGGCAACCGAACAACTGGAAGCATCGACTTTACAGTTGAGCGTACATTTGAGATCACCGACGGAATTGGCCAATTTACTTGAACAACTTAAATCCGAACGAAATGCAATACCATCGCATTCTTCGCCAGCATCCGTATCGACGATACCATTTCCGCATTTGGGTTTGCATTCAGCAGAAGAAGCATCGCAATATTGAGTGGAAGTGCATGATTTTGCTTCTTTAAACTCATTATTGCTGCATTTATAAAGTGTATTATTTTCACATTTATATGCGACTTCGCATTCGTTTTTGACGCATTTGGCTTCCTCGCCATGCATCATACAAATTTCACTATTTTTACATGGAATACCATCATATACGCCGTTCGAACAGACCTGAACAAAATTGAGATTGCCGGATTCAAAGCAACGTTGCTGTCCGTCAATGCATTCGTCAGAAACACAGGCACCATCATCACATGTTGTACCATCCGGGCATTTCAAAGACATCTGCCACCGAGCATTGATGCACTCATAGACATTGTTGTCATTGCATTTTTTTGTTCCGGATTCACATGCAGCTGTTTCAACACAGTCGAGAGACGAATTGCTGCAGCTAAACCCCGTTTTACAGGTCTGATAACCTACCCAATGCTCATTATCACAGATTTGAACGTTTCCGTTTTCGTCACATCTTCGAATACCATTGGAACATTCCGGCGGCACTTCACACTCAAATGACGTATCCATGCAAACCTGAGGAGCCGCACACTCACTGAAAAGCTGGAAGGCATTGTTACGACAAATCTCGACATTGTTGTTTCGGCATCTCATTGTGTCATTTTCGCAGGCATTTCTGACACAAACACCGATCTCGCATGATTCATCATCACGACACGTTTTTTCGACCGTGAACTGATAACCATCCGCGCAAAGTTCAACCGAGCGTCCATCGGCAGAACACTGTCTCGTATCTGGAGCACACTTGACATCGGCTGACACACAAATGTTATTCAGACAAGATTCCGAAACCTCACACGGCTTATTGGATGAACAAGTGTTATAACATACGTCTAGTTTACAAACCTGATCGCTTCTGCACGTCGTTGTGCAAGAAGAGGAGTTATCACTATCGCTGACCTCGGCGCATCCTGCAAAAAGGCCCAGGAGAATCAAACTTAAAGATAGATAATCACGTCTCATCGGTCTGCCTCCTCCAAAATAAGGCAATGATTATCTAGCGAGATTTTACGTTTATTTTCAACTATTTATTGCAAAAATTCGCTTATTTTTAGCGGGTTTGCACCTACCAGTAAGTTAAACGTGGTTACAGGTCGCCCGTTTCGGTAGATGTAGTTTATGACAATAAAACCAATCGTTCGCACATTATTCAGTTTATGTCATGTATGTGTCCAAGACATGAAATCGTGCTCATTATCGCGTACAAAATTGTACAAATGATATTACAGCTCAGCCAGGGAAAACCAATACTCAGCATAAATGAAGGTACAGCCTAGGCTATTTACCGGAATGGGGGGCCGAGAAGCTAACCGTCCGGTGGACGGTTAGCTTTGCAGAGCCCAGTGAGCAAATGAAATGAACGAGTTGGAGAGCCGACAGGCTCGGGAAACGAAGTTCATTTCATATTGCGAACTGAGTCCCCGGGGCAGAGCCCCGGCTGAATAGCAAACTGTGGATGTTATGAAAATTACCATTTGTATGTACAATAAAGATTTTTTTCAGTATAGGGCG
>JAZRWV010000344.1:0-16980 GCA_045599925.1 Myxococcota bacterium | reverse complement strand
TAGGCCGAAAAGAGTGCCGTATGCAATAGGCGATCATTCCCTAAAAAGGAGAGCATCTCATGCGCAAAAGTTATGGATTTATTGCGCTTCCCATATGTTTGTTGTTTGTTTCGCAGGCTTATGCCGAGTCTGTTTGTGCTTCGAAGTGTGTGGCGAGCGAATCGGGTGAGGTGTATCACGGGATGGAGTACTGCCATAAAAAGGATAGCTCGCGAAGCGTTCATATTTTGACCATCGATTTAAAAGCGAAAGGCATTAGGCCGTTTGTGACGAAAAATCTGAATGGAAGCCTCTGGAAAACGACCAAATTCGTGAGCGAAACGAAGGTTCAGGGGGCCATTAATACGGCGTTTTTCGATATGGGCGGGACGAACAAGGCCAGAGGATTTCAAAAAAGCGACGGAAATGCTTATACAGACAATGATTCGAGTCGGAAAACGATGGGATTTGATGAGTCGAACCAGTATTTGCAGGGGCAGACTGATGCGATTCGGGCGAAGATGTATAATGCGACATCCGGCAGTCATATCCTCGTCAAGGACGGCAAAAAAGTGGACAATGGGACGGGGGATTTTTCGGTGACGACGCATCCAAGGACGGCTGTCGGGATCGATAAAAGTGGGCGATATTTTTATATGGTCGTCGTCGACGGACGTCATGACAACGAGGGACGCAAAGGGATGTCACTGGCTGATTTGTCCGATTGTATGATTGCACTTGGGTCTTATCAGAGCATCAATATGGATGGTGGCGGTTCGACGACGATGGTTGTTTCGGGCAAAGGGATTGTCAATAAGCCAAGTGCCGGCAGTGAGCGCAGTGTCGCAGTACATCTCGGATTTTATGCCAATAAGTCGTGTGATTCCAAGACATCGATCTGTTACGATGTCGATGAGAATGAATATATCTTGCAGGCCATGAATTACGATCCGCAGAGCACCGATATCGATGGCGATGGTGTGGCGGATTTTTGCGCGCGCGGAAAAGCCGGTTATTACTGCACTTTGTCGAAGTCCGGAAGCATGGTGAGTAAGAGTGTTTTGCTCGAAGTGACGAATGACAGTGGGTGGTCCGATGTTTCCAATTATGCGACATTCAGGTTTGCCGATTACAATGGCGATGGACTGGCGGATATTTGTGCCCGGGCTAATGTCGGCATTGGTTGCTGGCCATCGGAAGGCGATAAGTTTGGTAAAAAAACGGCGATGATTCCGATGGATGATGCGGATGGGTATAACGATGTGAAGTACTATTCGACCATTCGATTTGCCGATATCAACGGGGATGGTCGCGAGGATGCATGTGCCCGGTTTAAGGATGGATTTAAGTGTTACCCGTCATTGGAGAGTGGCTGGGGGGAAGCGATTGAACTCGGCGATATGGCGGATGAAAAAGGCTGGAACAAGCCTCAGTATTATTCGACGATTCGGACGGCTGATATCAATGGCGATAGCAAGATGGATGTCTGTGCCAGAGGTTCTGCGGGATTTAGGTGCTGGTTGTCCGAAGGAGACAAGTTTGCCAAAGATTTTGTTGCTGTAGCCGATTGGAATAACGAAAATAAATGGGATCAGCCGGAGTATTTTACGACGATTCGAATGGCGGATATCAACGGAGACCGAAAAATGGATGTCTGTGGTCGCGATTCGGTGGGTATTGTTTGTCATTTGTCGCAGGGAAATGCGTTTGGCGATGCGATTCGAGGCCCGGTATTGAAAGATGAAAGCGGATGGAATGATTACGACAATTATTCGACGATTCGTTTGGGTGATTTTAATGGCGACGGCATGGGGGACCTCTGTATTCGTGCGAATGCGGGCATGAGGTGTTATCCGTCGAATGGGAATGGGTTTGAAGCGGCGATTTCGATTGACCAGTTCAGTGATGCCAATGGATGGAATAAACCGGATCAGTTCCAAACGATTCGCATGGGCGATGTGAATGGTGATGGAAAGATGGAAATCTGTGGGCGTTCGGCCACGGATGTACTTTGTTACGCCTTTGATGGAACTGCATTTACTGAACTCGTCGGGCCGAATTTAAATAACGACAGTGGCTGGAATAAAGAAATGTATTACAGCACATTTCGGGTTGGCGGCCCCTTGCCGAAATGCGTTCCCGAAGACGAAAAATGCGACGGTTTAGACAACGACTGTGACGGCGAAATCGATGAAGACAATGTTTGTTGCGTTCCCGAAAAAGAGAAATGCGACGATATAGATAATGACTGCGACGGCGAAGTTGACGAGGATGGCGTTTGTGACGAGGAATGCGTTGCAGAAGACGAGAAATGTGACGGTTTAGACAACGACTGCGACGGCGAAGTCGATGAAGATGGTGTTTGTGACAAAGAATGTGTTGCAGAAGATGAGAAATGTGATGGTATAGACAACGACTGCGACGGCGAAATCGATGAAGATGGTGTTTGTGACGGGGAATGTGTTGCAGAAGAGGAAAAATGTGATGGAGAAGACAACGATTGCGACGGCGAAGTCGATGAAGACGGTGTCTGTGAGGATGAGTGCGTGGATTGTTTAAACCATGTCAGTCGTTATGCGGATGATGATTGTGGGTGCAGCGTGAAGAAAAATCCGTCCAGTCGTGGTGCAGTTTGGACGGCAGTGTTCCTTGCTGGTGGCATGTTGCTGTGGCGTAGAAGAAAAGATGCGCGCCGGGGGAATTTGGGATGAGGGTTCGTTGTGTTTAACCGATCCGTTCGATGAAGCGGCGTTGCATTGGTTTAGAGGGAATCGGCAGAGAAGATAAAAATATGAAAAGATATATATTGATACTTGTAATATTGGTTATTTCAATGGCTGTTTTAGGGTGTGAAAAGCGAGCCTCTGGGGGGAGTAATGTTATTTTGGAAGAATCAATTGAAAATGTAGATAAAAATGATACTGTCAATATCAAAAATGGAGATATAGATATAAAAGATGTACAATCTTATGTGGGGAATGGGAATATGATGATTGGAAATCCGTGGAAGACGTGTGATTTGGAAGAGATATTAGCCAATTATGGATGGAAATTTGGGGTTCCTGAAAAGGCGAGTGAATTGATATATCGGTGTATGCGAGATGGAACGATGGCGGAGATGCAGTTTATTTTGGATGAAGTCAAGTGGACTGCGAGGATGAAGAAAGGCGATGCATTGGAAGATATCAGTGGGATGTATTATTCATGGGATAAAGATGGAGAAAATGAAGGGCATGGATTAAAGAGTATATTGAGTGATAATAATGGCAATGAAATCGAGGGGGAGCAGCATATTTTGAGTGTTGAAGGCGGGACTGCTGAAATTGCTTTATGGTATTATGCGCCGAAGGGATTGATATTTAGTTTAAGTTGTTTGAGTCCGAAAGGGTTTGTAGATTTTGGAATGAAGGAAGAAATATTTTTTGGTCATAGATAGAACAAAGTTGTATTGAGTGAAAGTGAGCTCAGTAATCCTATAAAAAAGAATATATTTTGGAAGATTTTGTCATTTTACAAAGGGATTTCTAAATTATTGTTTATTATTTTGGGGGCGGTCTTCAGTTATAGTCTACATGGTATTATAGGAAGCGGTCGCTATTTGGCCAAAGGCCAAATACGCGACGCGGCACGGCCTATCGGTTCCCGATACGGCCGTGCAAGGCATGTGATATAAAAAGCGCTGCGTATCGGCTTTTGCCGATAGCAGCGGTTGCCAGCCGTATTGTGCGAATGCACAATAGGATGGCCACAAAAAAGTATCGCGGCGTGGCTAGCCGCGCCGCGAAATGCGAACCGTATTGTGCGAAAGCGCAATAGGCGAAGCAAATAAATATTAATATATTAATATTTAATTTATGGAGTTTGAGCTTGAACTATTTATATCAGATGAAACTGATTTGTCAGCGAGTTTATTCTGGACGATGATAGTTGCGATGACAATGGAGAGTCCGACTAAAATAGCGGTGATCGTTGGCCATAGCATGGGCGTGGAGAGATTTGGAAATATATATTGAGATATTCCATTTGTATCAAGAGTTCGGAAAGGCCAAACTGCGCGAAGGCAGCCGAGTAGAATGCCAATAATAGCAGCGAGTGTCAATTCGTGATGATTTTTGAGCAGCCATGTGAGGGCTCTTGAGAAAAGGGCAATTCCGATAAGCGCGCCGAGGGCAAAGCATCCGAGGTAGAGCAGGTGAATGCCGTAGAAGTTTCCATGAGCGAGTGCGCCCAAAAAGCCTTTTCCGGTATTGAGCATGAAATAATAGCATCCGAGGACGAGGAGGGTGAAACTGCCGGAGATTCCGGGGAGGAGCATGGCGCAGATGGCGAGGAATCCTGCGAAGAGGCAGTAAGCGATGTAAGGTGTGGGGAGGGCGATGTCGATTCCTGGTGGAAGTGGAGACTGAGGTGATGCTGTGATTTCTCGAAGTGATGTATTTTCAGGCATGGCAAGGACGTCTGCTGGCGTGTTGAAGCATGGGGCTTGAAGGCAGAGGGTTTCGAGCGTGTCATTTTGCTGAGTGGTGATGATTTCGAGTTGTGTTGGAGGGGAGAGTTGAAGGCCGAGCATGAAGAAGAAGCAGACGGCAAATATAGCGATGGTGAGGAAGTGGCTGAATTTCCATTTTTTGATGGATCGGATGGGGGTGATGATGGATCCGAGGACGAGGCCGAAGAATGCGCCTCTCATGATTTCGGGAAAACGTTCCATGAGAGAGGGGATGAGAAAACTAGCGACGACGAAAGCGGTGGCGAGTCCTGCGAGGAGTGTGAGTAGCCATGGGAGATCGGCGTCTATAGCTGATTTTTTAAGAGCAGAGCGGCTTTCGGTGTTGAAATGGTTGAAGAGAGGGCGGAACAAAGCCTTTATGAGTTTAAGGTCGATGTTTTTGAGTGCGGCGATAAAACGTTCGTAGATACCGAGGAGTACAGCGACAGTACTGCCGCTGACGCCTGGGACGATATCGACGGTACCCATTGCCATTCCCTTGAAAAATAAAGCGATTTTTGAAGATTTCATAAGTGTATTCAGGAAAGGAGTGAGGTTGCATTCGAAGGAATGCGCAGAGTGGATACCTCAAATTTCAGGAAAGGCAATAAGGGGAGGTGGTGATGGTGGGGTATTTGAGGAACACCCCCATATATATGGGTGGGGGTATTTAGCCCCGCAGTGGAGTCTGAGGGATGAGTGTGAGTATTGAGGGAAAAAGAGGATGTTAGAAACTGGCTTAAATGCTTGTGATTTTAACGGTCATGGGAGTGTGTTTGTGATACAAAAAAGTTTATTTGGCGGAACAGAAATTGCGTTAGGGTGGGATGTATTTTTCTGTCAGCGGCAAGCTGATATTTTATAGCATCCCAAAAGGAGGGAATTATGTCAGGTTTTGAACTCGACCGTCAGGTACTGGCAGACAAGTTGCCGGCAGGCAAAGAGCTGTTGAGTCAGGGTGGTCAGGAAGACGTTAACCGAGTATTGCTTTCGCAATTGAAGCAGTCAAGTGACATTGCGCGGGATTTGGCGTCATTGTATTCGGATCGCCCGTATGTGTATGCGCGTGTGATGAAGCAGTTGGGGAGTGTTCTTGGCAATGCGAAAGTTCGCAAGCTTCATGAAGAAGTGAAATCGAAAGCGAGAGCGCTTTCGGCGCGAGCTGCACAGAGTGCGAAGAGTGTTGGCAAAGCAGCGTTGAAGGATTCAGCGTCCATGCCTGGTGAAGCTACGCAGAATGAAGGTGAAGTTGATGGCGGAGCCAAAGAGGTGACGCTGAACGTTCCGGCGCTTGGTATTGTTAATAAGAAAGTGAAACTTGAAGCCGAGTCTGGTGCTTTTGGTGTGGAATGTGATGGGTGGGGCTGTCCGTTCCTGAACCTAGCGAGAGCGAAAGCCTTTATGAAAGGGATGGAGCTTGATCGGATAGAGCTTACGGCGGGGCTTAAAGGCAAATTTATCAAAGCTGACGGCAACAATAGTGGGACTGTAACGGTTCATCACAATTCTGGTCAGTTTACAGCCGAAGGCAGTTTGAATGCAGATCTGGATATTCCGGGCATTGAAGGGCTTTCAGGGACGTTCAAGGTTGGCCAGGAAGGTGAATCAGCTGTTGTGACGGCGAAGATCAACAGTGAAGCGACGATGTTTAACAAGACGCTTTCAGTCAAATCGGATGTCGATGTGAGTGTAGGCGAGGAGTCTGGATTTTCGGGCACTCTGACTGTGAACAACAGCAAGACGCAGGGAGGAGAAGGCGAAGGTGGTGGTGAAAAAGCCGCGGTTGCGCCGCAGAAAGGTGGAGAAGGAGAAGGCAAAGAAGCAGCCGGCTCAGGACCGATGGCATTTACAGGCACCATTACGGTTGCGGCGGAAGCGAGCAAGATTACCAGCATGACTGGTGATATCACCGTTTCGAATCTTGGATTCCTTGCGAATAAAGAAGAATCGATCAAGCTTGATGTCAACTATGATGGCGAAGGATTCAGTGCAAGTCTGACAAGCCCGGTCAAATTTGGTTCTCATCAGCTGGCTGATAAGAAATCCACAGTAGCATTGACGATTAACACTGCCAATTATACGGATGAAGCACTTGGTGCAGACTGCACGGTTGATGCGACTGTTGGTGATATGCTTACCGTAAAGGGTAATGCTGTATTTGCAAAGAATGCGCTTCAGTCAGGGACACTGGATATTGATGTTCCGAAGTTTGCAGTTCCGAAAGAGAATAGTTTTGTCGATGGATCGATGTCTGGTCAGGTGACGTTTGATTCGAGCGGCTTTACTGGAGCGACAGCCGAAGCGGCATTGAACCTGAAGCTTGGAAAAGACACATGCTCTCTGAAGCTTGAACCGTTTGCAGTGTCGAGTGAAGGCGTTGTGACAGGTCATGTCGAGCAACAGGAAACCTTTACAAGTGGCTGTATTACAGCAGAACAGTTCAAGTGTGATTTTTCGTCGGAATGTGAGACGTTTATTTCGAGTCTTACCGGTCTTCTTCGAGTCGATCACAAGTATCTGAAGAGCGATGAAGCAGGTGTGCCGTTGAGCTATGATGGAAAAGAAATCAAAGCGAACGGTAATCTCATTTTTATGGAAAATGAGAAGGAAGAGCTTGGTCAGTGCGTGTTTAAGGCATCACTTTCATCTGAATCACTGAAGGGTGATGGGGTTATCACACTGAGCAAGGATTTTCAGGTTGGCAAGTCGAAGCTTCAGCTTTGCAAAGATGCTCAGGCGACAGTTGGGTTTGATGGTGAAACGCTGAACCCGATTACATTTAACGGGAAATATAAATATGGTTATCCCGTTGGTGGTGGTGAAGGCGGAGAAGGCGGCGGAGCCGAAGCAGGCGGCCAGGAAGCAGGTGGAGCTAAAGGTGGCGAAGTTGCTGGTAAAGATCTCAAATTCTCGGGTGAAATCACCAACTGCGTATTTGATCCAGAAACGGGCATGCTGAGCGGTAGTGCGTCTGCCAATCTCGACAGCACAATCAGACTTGGCAAAGATGATCTGTTTGTAGAACTGGAAGATAGTTTCCGTCAGAGCGAAACGAAGCTTGATATTGCGTTTGCTGATAATGAGCTGACGAATGTTTCGGGAACAATCGTTGCGAAAGCGGGCATTAAGCTCAAGACCGACAAGCTTGTTCTGGAAGGCTATCTGAAGAACTTCTCGTACGATGTGACGTCGAATAGTTTTACCGGTCTCGTGGATGTTGCATTGAACGAGAACTTTGATCTGGATGCCAATAAGACTGTTGTTCTTCAGGGCAAGAAACAGAACAATGTTAAGGTTACGCTGACAGCTAACGAAGTGACAGATATCGAAGTCGATGTGGATGTCGAGCTGAATCCGAAGAGCAAGATGTTCAAGGGCAAGCCAAAATTTGACTGTGAAGCCAAGAACATGAAGATAGATCCACAGACCGGAGCAGTGAATGCCCCGAGTGTTAAGGTGAAAAACGCCAATGATACCGTCATCGTGATGCACGAGAAACAGACGGAACTTACACTGCTGAAAGGATCTTCGCTTGAGACGGCGATTGTTGACAGTGAACCGACCTTCCTGAAAGGCGACATTACGTACAGCGGAGAAACGTCAGTTCTTCATGAAGGAGACACTAAAGACTTCAAGTTCGATGGCACCGTCAATATGAACATTGAGGATGTCAAAGATCCGGCTGCCGGGATGACGGGCAGTGTGAAGATGAATGTCTCGGAAGACTATAAGATAGATTCAATTCCAGAGGTTGATGAGATTTGGCTTCTTAAGGGAACGAACTTCGATGTTGAATTGACGGAAGAGGGGCTGACAGACCTTGGAGGCGATTTCACGATTCGCTACATTTATAATGATAGTGAGAATGCGCACCTTCCGAAAGGTTTGAAGCTGGATCTGAAAGGAACCGATCTTCATTATGATGTTCCAGGCAAACTGTTTAACGGAACGATATCAGTCAACGCAGTTGACAACATAGACTTCAATCTCGACAGTGCTGGTAAGAATACATTTACCCTTGTTGGACCTGCGAGTGGCTGTGATGCCGTTATTACCGATAACAAGCTTTCTTCATTAAGTGGCACGTTGGGGTTCCTTGCTCATTTCTCGGTTGGAGAAGAGGGAGCAATTGACGTTGTTGAAGGCAGCAAAGCAACGCTGAACATCGATGTTTCGACGTTTGCAATTCAGGATCTTGATGTCACAAGCAATATTACATGTGATTTCAAGGTTCTTGGTGCACAGATTAAGACGGATGCGCCCATCACTGCAGACTGCACGGTTGATGAAGAAGGTCTTTCTGAAGCAGCCATCACAGGAGCAGCTCATCTGATCGTTCCCGTTGGCAAGACCGGCAATGAAGTTGATTTGATTGTTGCTGCTGGAGGAGAAGGCATTCAGTACAAACGCGAAGGCGGTATTGATGGCGATATCACAGTAACCTGTGAATCCAAATCGCCGCTTGGAAGCTTTAATCGTACTGGGGCAGATGGTGCGGTTTCCAGCTTTGAATATGGTCTTGGCAGTGTTGGTGAAGGCGGAGAAGGCGGCGGAGCCGCTGCTGGCTTTACAGCGACAGTTTCCAATAGCGAGCTTCAGAAAGTATCGGGAACAGGCGGATTCTATCTGGAACAGACAGAAGGTTCGGATGAACCGTTAAAAGTTTCCGGTAACATTACGTTTGATTGTCAGGTCAGTCCAGATGTTTCACTGACTAGTGCAACAGGTGATGTCAAAATCGAACGCAAGACGCTGTTTGGTTCACCGGAAGCTCTTGTTCTTGGTGAGTCGATTGCACAGATTAATATTGAGAACAATCAGCTTATTGGACTTTCGGGAAAAGTCGAGCTCTTCCTGAATGACAACAGCGGTGGAGATGGTGGCGACTATCTGCATTTTGTAACGACAGGCGAGTTTGATTGTCTTGATACCAAATCCTTTACGGGGGATGTATCAGCCAATATTCTTCGCGAGAAACAGCTTGGTAAGAATATTGGGGAGAAGAATTTTGGTATTTATCTGTCGCCAGAAGCTGGTGATACAGGATTTGAAGCCAAAATTGTCGACAATGAAATCGATGAGATGTCGGGATCCATTGGCGTCATGACCAAATTGGGAGAGGATCCATTCTTCTCCGGAACCGTCAATGGCAATTATAAAGCCGCTTCAGAAGGAGTTGAATCAAGCCTTAACGGTAGTGGTGAAATCACACTTCTGAAAAATATCGACATGCTGAACGGCAAATTCCGTCTTTGCGAGGGTTCAAAAGGCAATGCAACGATCGAGAATAACGATATTTCGTCGATTAGCGGCACCATTATTATTGCGATTGCAGCACCGAACAAGTCCTTTGAAGAATCATGCATCAAGGTGACATCAACCGGTACGGTTGATGTCAAAAATGCGAAGATCGAAGAATTTATTGGAACTGCAGAACTTCAGGGTGAATTTGAAGTCGTGGATGGTTTGTCGCTGACAAGCCTGAATGCATCCGTCACGATTCAAGACAATGATCTGAAGGAAATCAGTGGCGGAGCATCAATTAAATTCGCCAAGAAAGGCTTCCTGATTGAAGGCGGCTGCGAACAGTTTAAATGGATTAAAGGCGAAGAAGGTCAGAAGGATAAATTTAGCTTTGCCGGTGGTCTTTCAGTGTCAGGTATGGATGGAAAACTGAGCGGTGAAGCGCATGTTTCCTATGACACGATAACGAGTGAAAACGCAGCACCTGTCATTGATGGAAAATTGGGTTATCAGTTTAACAGCTGGCTTGGTGGTGAAATCGGTGTTCGCTTTGATGGCTCAGGATGGGATGATCCGATTCTTTCCGGTACGTTAAAGGTCGACAATGTCGAATTGATTCATGGACGTCAGCTTCTTGGCTTTAATCCAGACCCGATGAATCTTCTGAACATGCAGATTCAGGCAGGACCTGTACCCATTACGATTGGAGCAGGCATTGGCATCGGTGCATCGATCGATCTCGATCCGGTCATATTCAGTGCTGAATTCAGTGTTGAAGACTTCCATATTGGCAAAGACGCCGGTATGCCGAAGTTCAAGTGCCCGATGTCACTCACTTCAGGTTTGTCGCTGAAAGCATCCGTTTCGCCTTATGTGAAGGTGGGGATTGGATTCGGCAATGTTCTTGAAGCAGGTGTGAAACTCCGTGGCGTTGCCAGCTTGATTGCCAATGCCGGATTAACGCTTGATGGTTTGCTGGAAGGTGGTCCGGATGGACTTGCCGGTGAACTTGGATTAGGTTTTGAACTGAGCGGCGGTGTGACGCTTTCTGTCATTCCATCAGTGTATGCGACACTCCTTGGCATGACGGCACAAGCGGATATCTGTTCGTGGGATTTCGATCTTGGCCAGCTCTTCAACTTCAGTTGGGGCAAGCGTTTCCGCTTCGATTCCTCCGGTACACACGAAATTGGTGGTGCCGAGCAGTCAGCACTCGATCCGCAGACGACCGTCGATGCTTCTGCAGAAGGGTCCGAGGATGTCGGTTCGGATTATGCACCGAAGTCTGCGCCTGAAAAACAGGAAGACGGTCCGGAACTTCCGTCCTCGAAAGAGGTTGCGGATGATGCCGGTGCCGATGGCGCAGAAGGCGGAGAGGAAGCTGGTGGATTTGCAGAAAAAATGGACCAGGTTTCCAAGATTGCAACCGCATTTGGCAACATTGCCGAAGCCATTGGTTTTATCTCGGAACTTGTTACAGCAGCCATTACCGGCAATGTTGCCGGTGTCGTGGTCTTCCTCGCGGTCAAACTCATCAAGGGCGAACTCGATATTGCTTCGATCCCGACGAAAGTCAAAGAAATCCTGGAAGGCATCCAGGCACTCAAAGAGCTCATTCAGGACAACCCAGACTTTATCAACAGTCTCATGCCGGATTGGCTCAAGAAGATCATCGATTTCTTCAAGAACTTCCCGGGAATTCCAGAACTTCTGGATATGGTCGTCAAGAAAGTCGAAGAAAAGGTTGCAGCCCTTGGTTCGCCAATGGATCGCATCCTTCAGCCTCTTGTCGACTTTGTCAAAGGTCAGGCCGACAAGATCGTGGAAATCTACGAACTCTTCGAGAAAGGTGGGCTTAGTAATATTGTCAAAGGTATCTTCAAAGTCCTCGGTCTCGGCTTCTCAAGTGCCCTCGATCTTATCGATGCCCTCAAGAGCATGTGGGGCGTCTTCTGTCAGGTCGTTAAAGAATGTGTTGCAAGTGGCGATATTTATGTCAAATACGAGGAACGCAAAGGCCTCTTTGGCATTAAATACAAATACTACTTCTGGCAGCTCAAGATCCCGAACCTCATCAGCTTCAGCGGTGAAGGCGCACTTCTCGATGCGATTGCAGCAAAAGCTATGGTTGGGCTTCTGTCCAGTGCAGGACTCGAAGCACAGAAGAAGAAGTAATGCTGCGTAGCAATGCAATATAAAAAAGGCCCGAAAGGGCCTTTTTTATTGGTAATAAAATGGATTTTCGTGCGTATGGCGCGCCACCTGGCGTTATCGGCAAGGTGTTTTTTCCTCACTTGGTCGCCAGTGGCGACCATCCACACCCGATGGATGAGGAAAAAGCGCGCCATAGCACGAAACGCAAGCCGTATTCGCAGAATGCGAATAGGCGCGCAAAATATAAAATTAATTGATTTATATAAATAATATATAATATTAAGATGATGTGTTAAATGTAAATATTATTTATATAAACAGGATGGTTGTTAATATAATTTTATATCTGTGCCCGAATGGCATCTGCAATAATCGGTGCAATGGAGAGCACCGTGAGTTTTGGGATGCGTTTTTCGGGTGCAAGAGGGATGGAATCTGTCACGATGAGTTGCTCAATCGGGGCGTTTTTAAGGCGCTCAACGGCGGATCCCGAAAACACCGGATGCGTGCAGAGCGCCCAAACTCGCCGGGCACCTTGAGACATCAGAAATTCAGAAGCACTGCACATCGTTCCGGCTGAAGCGATTTCGTCGTCGATAAGAATTGCCGTTTTATTGAGCACATTTCCGACGATTCCATGTGTATGCGGAGTTTCGGTATCGTCGTAACGCCGTTTGTCGATAATCGCCATCGGCAGGCTCAATAAGTCCGTAAATGGAGCCAAATCCTTGACTTCGCCTGCATCGGGGCTGACCAGAACTGCATCACTTAAGTCGAGTGTTTTGAGATAATCGACGAGAATATTTCGGGCTGTGAGGACATGAGCGGGAATTCTGAAGAAGCCCTGAGCCTGTGGCGAGTGGAGGTCGAGAAGCAGGGCGGAAGTTGCGCCGGATGTTTCGAGCAGGTTGGCGGAGAGTCGAGCGATGACCGCCACGCCCTGTTTGTCCTGTTTGTCCGAACGGATGTATGGAAAATAAGGAATGACCGCACAAATCGAACGCGCGCCATAGGCCCGAAGTGTATCGCAGAGGATAAACAGCTCCATCATGTTGGTGTGCAGGGGGGATGCGGCAGTTTGTATGACGCATGTGTCACATCCGCGAACGTCTTCTTCGATTCGAACGAGCAGATTTTCATTCGAAAATTGCAGAGTTGTCGATTTGGAAAGCGGCAGATTGAGTTCGCGGCAAACAGCCTGCGCAAGTTCAGGATGGGAGGAACCTGCAAATATCTTGAGTGGTTTCATGGCTTTGGATGACGATGTGCACGTATAGAGATAAAAAAACGCCGTCGAAATGAGGATTTGACGGCGAATATGTTTGATATGAGTTGAAGTTTAGATGCGACGATAGGTGTTCATATCGATGATGATGACGCCATTGTTTTTGGGCTTTGGTGCATCAGGTCGTTTTTTTCTGTGGTATTCAACATCTTCGTCAGGAATTTCGTAACTGGGAAGCGGCAGCTGGATTGATTCCGGTTCCCAGGATTTTTCTTCGCGACGGCGAATTTCATCAATAATGAGATAATCTGGAATAATCATGGCGTTTACCGACTAAAAATGGATGCGAAATGCATCAAAACAACACGTATGACAGAACTGTGCCGTCGCGGCATAACTAATCATGCTTGCGTGTAGGTGCAAGTTTTTTTTTGCGAGAATTTGTGCAAAGCCGAGAGGGGATGTTCGGAGGTCACGCGTCTGGTGGCGCAGGCGAAAAAGAGGGAGAGGATTTGCATAGCCAAGTGCATTTCGGATACGCCTTCGATGGACTTGGCTATGCAAGGCAGCGTCTTTCAGACGCTTTTTATGGATGTGCTCCACTTGTGCTATGCACGCGGAGTGCTGTTTGAGTTTGAATTTGTCTTTATGACAGACAGCCCTCATCATTCCGGCAGTGATAGTTTATAAAATTTTGAAATTACAGCACAAAAAGTTTGCAGTCATTTAGAGTTAACCCTTATAATACTTAGTCTTACGCTCATGAAAACATGAGCTGGTTTCCTTTTTTCATATTTCTTCATGTTAGAATTTATACTGGTCATACTTCTGCTGCTGATGAATGCATTTTTTGTGGCGGCAGAATTTTCGCTTGTCAGAGTACGCGTTTCTCAGCTTGAAGTCCTTCGGGATGAAGGGAATAAATCCGCCGGTCGCGTTCTCAAGATAGTTCATCAGATCGATTCCTATCTGTCAGCTGTTCAGCTCGGTGTTACCCTTGCAAGTCTCGGTATCGGTGCGCTTGCCGAACCGGCTATTAATCGTCATCTCATCGAATTAATCGATTGGCTTGGGGTTTCAATCGATCCGGATGTCGAACATGCCATCAGCTATGTGGTTGCATTTTCTCTGGCTTCATTCGCTCATATCGTTTGCGGTGAGCTTGCGCCGAAAAGCATTGCCATTGCTAAGCCACTTGAAGTCAGTATGTTCGTTGCACTTCCGATGCGCATATTTCATGCGGCTTTCGGGTGGGTCATGTATCTGCTGGTCGCAACGAGCAATCTCATCTTAAAAATCATTCGTGTTCAACCCGTTGCGGGGGATCATTCGTCTGGTGTTTCGGCAGAAGAACTTCGCAATATTGCTCAGCATTCTTCAGATGATGGCACGATTACCAAAGAACAGGGGACTCTTCTCGAGAATGTCTTTCATTTCTCTGCATTGAATGCCAAGGAAATCATGGTTCCTCGCGGAATGATCGATGCGATTCCAATCGATTCGTCTTTGGATGATTTTCTGTCGATTGCGCTTTCGAAAGGTCATTCGAGATATCCCGTTTTTCGTGCCGATATCGATGATATCGCGGGACTGGTTCATATTAAGGATGTCGTTGCAGCGAAAAAAGCCGGCAAAGAAGCTACGCTCGAATCCGTGATGCGTGATATCGTTTACATTCCCGAAACGGCCAATATCGGACATGTTCTTCAGAAATTGCAGGAAAAGCGTTCACATCTCGCTGTGGTTGTCGATGAATATGGCGGAACATCCGGTATTTTGACGATTGAAGACACGCTTGAAAAACTCGTCGGCGATATCGAGGATGAGTTTGATCCGGAACAGCAGAACGATATCGAACCAATAGATGGCGGATGGATCGTGCGAGGCGAAACCCTTCTCAGCGAACTGGAAGATGAGTTTGAGCTCAAGGAAATAGAGGCTGAAAGTGATACCATTTCGGGCTTTATCATGGAAAAACTCGGGCGTATTGCGAAACTTCACGATGTCGTTGAGTTTGAGGACATGACGTTTGAAGTGACAGGAATGGAAAGACTTCGCATTTCAAAGGTTTTGGTAAAAAAGCAGCAAGCTGACAAAGTATAGGTTCAGGAAGAGCCTTCAGAAATCGAAAAGATTAGGATGATAATGGATACTCCTTATATTCGCGTTGTTTCTATAGGTGGAACGGGTATGTTCGGAATGAACTGCCTGCTTCTGGAAAGTGAGAATACGAGACTCGTCATCGATTGCGGTGTGATGTTTCCTGCCGATGATGATCTCGGGGTCGATTTGATAACACCGGATTTTTCCGTTCTTGAGGAAAATCCGCCGCATGCTTTGCTCATCACCCATGCGCATGAAGATCATATCGGAGCCATTCCTTATTTGCTCTATGCGCTGATTCAGCATGGGTTTAAGGGCAAATTGCCGATATACGCGAGCGATTTTACGATTGCACTGATCAAGAGACGGCTCGAAGAACACGATTTGTTAAAGCATGTCGAATTCAATCTCGTCCGTCCGAAAACGGTGAAAGCATTTGGCGATATATCGGTAGAATTTATCGATGTCTGCCATTCAATTCCGGGAAGTCTGGCATTTGCATTCGACACGCAGGTGGGAAAGATCGTGCATTCCGGTGACTGGCGCATCGATAACACGCCGATGACCGGCGCGAAAACGAATCTGGCGCGATTTGAGTCTCTTGGCGACGGCGGTGTACGTCTCTTTTTGAGTGATTCGACGAATGTTGAGGTCGATAACCAGAGCATTACGAGTGAACTGGATGTTTTCAACAACATTCAGACGTGCATGAAAGAGAGCGTGGGGCGAGTATTTGTGACTCTGTTTGCGTCCAATATCGGTCGTCTCCAGTCGATTATTTTTGCAGCATCGAATACAGGGCGCAAGCTTGCGGTTTGCGGGCGTTCGATGGTTGCGAATATGGCATTGGCGCGAGAGCTCGGGTATTTGCTGTTGCCGCCGAATCTCGAAGTGATTCGGGAAGAGGATATAGAAGCGACAGACGATAACATTGTTATCGTGGTTTCTGGCTCTCAGGGCGAGAAAACGGCGTCATTGTTTAAGATTGCACAGGGCGATCATCCTCGCATAAAGCTTCGCGAAACCGATACACTCATTTATTCCGCTCGCCAGATTCCCGGCAATGAACGTCGTGTGACGGCGATTATCAACGGATTTTATCGCCAGGGGGCGAGTCTCATCGACAAGCCTGAACTCACGCTGCACAGCTCAGGACATGGGAATCAGCGCGAACTCGAGCTGCTCATTGAGCTCATTGCGCCTCAGATTTTTGTTCCAATTCATGGCGATTATCGCCGTCTTGCGCTTCATGAGGCGCTTGCCAGACGCATGGGCGACCGCATGGTGACTGAGCTCGTCGATGAAGGTCAGTGCATCATTCTCTATCCCGATCATCACGAAATCCGCGATTCCTATATGTCGGTTCGACGATATGTGGTTGGAAAATGCATCAGCGGCATCACGCCTTCGATTATGAAGGAGAAGAAGAATATCGCGCATCAGGGAATTCTGACGATTTCCGGTGTTCTGAACGGCAATGATGAGCTTGTTGGCCGTCTTCGCGTTCATCCGGTCGGCATTTGTTTTAATGACGGCTGGTATGACGAGCTGGAGCCTGAGCTTTTGCGGACGATTTCGTGTTCTGCGCATCACGGCGATATGGAAGAAATCGTGCGCCACAAGGCTGCAAAATACATCAAACAGATGATTGGCCGTTTTCCGACCATTATTGTGGATTTTCATCGCGTTTGAGGCATGGCTATTGGCCGCAGTCCAATACGCCATGCGATGGGGCCTATGCGCCGGTGGCGCATACGGCCTTTTGCTGTGTTGTATGGAACGAGCT
>JAZRWV010000343.1:0-14210 GCA_045599925.1 Myxococcota bacterium | reverse complement strand
CAGCCATCTTCGCCTTCTTCGCAGGTTTTCAGTTTGGTTGTGCCGTCGCATTCTGTCGTTCCGGTACATGTATCCTGGCAGGTGGGCTCCGGTGTTTTGCAAAAGCCATCAGTGCATTCCGTTCCTGAAGGGCAGTCGGAGACGACCCACTGTTTGCAGCCATTACCGGTATCCTCGCAGGTTTTCAGTTTGGTCGTTCCGTCGCATTCCGTTGTTCCTGTGCATGGGTTTTCACAGACTTTTTTACAGGTGCTGTCGGAACACTGCTGTCCATCTTCACAGGATTTCACCCCCCATTCACGGCAACCGTCGCCGTCTGAATCTTTGCAAATCTTCAGGCTTTTGGCGTCATTGCATTCAATGGCATTTTCGTCGCACATGTGCTCGCAGGGCTCGGATTCTGAACTGCATTTACCCGAAGAACATTTCGTTCCGTCTTCACAGGGGGACGGTTCGACAACATTGCAGCCGGTTTCCTCATTTTTTATGCATTTTCGAATTGTATTTTCGCCGTCACATTCATCAAAGGTGCATTCATCTTCGCAAGGTGGTGCATCGATGCATTCATTGTCCTGACAGATTTTTCCTTTTGGACAGGCTTCGATAATGAGTTCAAGACATTTATCCTCATTGATGTCCTCGCATTTTCGAATGCTGTTTTCATCGTTGCAGACTGTTCCTTCGGAACAGGCATCCTGGCATTTGTTTTCGGGTGTTTCTTCGGGTTCTGTAATGATATGCGGTTCAGCTTCATTGTTAGGTGGGGTGATGGATAATTGCTGTTCCTCATTGCATCCGAGAAAGATAGCGGCCATTAATAGTGTTGAAATAACAATTGATTTTTTCATAAAGCCTTCATTTTTTATCGTAAACTGTGCACGAAAATGCACGGCGTATTGGCCGTTTCGGCCAATAGCCATGCCCCGGTAAAGGCGTGCGTCCCGCACGTCTCTTACGCGCGGCCGTATCGTAGATAGGGCGCGAAAATGCATGGCGTATTGGCCATTTGGCCAATAGCCATGCCCATAAAAATATCACAGCATGTCATAAGGATCGACGTCGATAATGCATTTTATTTGAGTATTTTTTGCACGGATTTCAGCAGTTCTGGCGAGTATTTCGTTAAGCCATTGATGGAGTTCGGCGCGATTTTGATGGCGTAAAAAGAGCTGATATCGGGTTTTTCCGCAGAGCATTGGAATCGGGGCAGGTGCGGGGCCGAGAACGCGACCTTTGGACAGGTCGCGAAGCAGTCCGCGAGCTGCGCCGGCGATATGGACTGCGAAATTTTCGGCATCGGCGCAGTTGTCGCTCTCAATTTTGAACATGATCATGTGCGAAAAGGGCGGATTCGTGAGTGCGCGGCGGATTTCGAGTTCCTGCGCGGCAAACGTCGTATAATCGCGTTCCACAATGCCGCGAATTGCGGGATGTTCGGGTTTGAGCGTCTGCAGAATGACACGTCCGGGGCGATCGCCGCGGCCTGCACGGCCGCTCACTTGCGTAAGCAGCTGGTAGGTGCGTTCAGAAGCCCGAAAATCGGGCATGTGAAGGCTCATGTCGGCGTTGACAATGCCGACAAGCGTCACATTGTGGATGTCGTGTCCTTTGGCAATCATCTGGGTGCCGACGAGAATGTCGAGGTCGCCGTTGCGAAATGCGCCAAGTACATTCTGAATGCCGCGAGTATTGGCGCGGTCGCGGTCGAGCCTGTCGATGCGGGCATCGGGAAACTCAGTCTGCAGCACATCGACGAGCCGCTCAGTGCCATACCCCGTATAATTCAGGTCGTGGCGGTTGCATTTGGGGCAAATGCCGTTGGAATGATCGACGTAATCGCAATAGTGACAGTGCAGATTGTTGGAATATCTGTAATAAGTCAGCGCGACATCACAATTGGGACAATAGAGGACATGGCCGCAGTATTCGCATTGGATAAACGTCGAAAACCCGCGCCGGTTGAGGAAAATAATGACCTGTTCCCTGCGTTCAAGCGTCTCTTTGATTGCTTTTAGCAATTCATCCGAGAGCAGGCGTGCGCGAAGTTCCAGCTTGTTCTTTTCTGCGTCATCCATATCCTCAGGCAAATCGGGTTTTGCTCGATTCCTCATATCGACGATTTGAATCGTTGGCATCGGGCGCGCCTGCGGACGATGTGTCAGCGTGAGGAGAATGGATTTTCCGAGCAGAGCTCTGGAATAGCTTTCGATGGAAGGGGTCGCAGATCCGAGAATGACGGGGCATTGGCATTGCTGACCGAGGAATAATGCCATATCTCTGGCGTGATAGCGCGGGGCTTCTTCCTGTTTGAATGAACCGTCGTGTTCTTCATCAATCACGATGAGGCCGAGATTTTGAACCGGCGCGAAGAGGGCGCTTCGCGGACCGATGGCGATTCCGATTCGACCGGAACGGATTCTCGACCAGGTGTCGAATCGTTCGTGTTCGCTGAGTCCGCTGTGCAAAACGGCGACATCATTGCCGAATTTTCCTCGAAAAACAGCACAGAATTGCGGCGTCAATGCGATTTCCGGAAGAACGAAAATACAGCCTTTTCCCCGTTTTCTGACGTTTTCCATGACGCCGAGATAGACTTCGGTCTTGCCGCTCCCCGTCACGCCATAAAGCAAAAAACTTCCGAATCCCTCGTGCTCAAGCACTCGTCGAATGGCCTCATTTTGCTCATCGGTGCGTTCGACTTCGCGATAGGTTGGAACGATATCATCAAAAGAGGATTTGTCTTTGGTCGTTACTTTTTCAGCAATCAGGCCGAGTTCTTTGAGGCGTTTGGGAACCGACGTGCAGGAACCGAATTTTTCGAGGATTGCGGAATGTCGGACGGGTTCATTGGCATTTTCGATAAATGCGTAGAGTTCTTCCTGCTTTTTGCCGAGTTTTTTGGGCAGTTCAGCCCCTTGGACGATTTCATAAAGCTGTTCGGTGGATTCGACCTGTCTTTTTTGATCGAGCGTCCATTGGGGAACGAGGGTGCCGTCTTCGACCCAGGCTGAGAACTGGCTGTTATCGATTTTGAACTGTTTTTTGAGTTCGTTTTCGGTCAGACCGGTTTTGGAATTCAGAAGAACTTCAAAAATGCATTCAATGAGCGATTTGGATGGGGTTTGTTCGGCATCAAAGAGGGATTTATCGGAAGGACTCTCTTCGGTTTTATGCTGATTATCGGGCAAAATGCCTGCAAAATACCGGCATGCACCAGAACGCATCATGCCGCCCGGAAGGGCGAGTTTGAGGCAAAACCCGAGTGGCGTCTGGTAATAGTTGGCCATAAAACGCAGGGTTTTCATGAGGGGTTCTGTGATAAAAGGCGTCGCATCGACGACTTCAAGGATGTTTCGTATTCTTCCGTTGTAGGCCGGTTTTTCGTCAGAAACAGCAGTGATAATGCCGGTACACGACTGCCTTCCGAGGGGGACCTGAACGATCGCCCCCACAGGAACGGGATCCTTCATCTGATAACTGAGAGGATCAAGTGGTCTGGAAAAGAGTATGACGGAACAATACATAAAGTGTTTATTATGCCCCGGAAGCCTTCGATTCCGGGCACATCCTGCCTTTGGTTATTTGAACGAACTGTTAAGCATTTCGTCGCGGGCAGCTTTTTTATCCATCGGTTCCATGGTGTCAGACAGTTTTTGCAGTTTGGCTTTCAATTCCATGTCGGCCCCCAGGCCCTCCGGATCTGTTTGTGCATACGTGCAGAATGTCACAAATACTGCAATTTTGGCGTCCTTTTCAGTACTTTCGGAAATATAATTCCAATACACATCAAATGGCTGAGGCATAAATCCCACATAAGCCATAATGATTCCCAAGGTAAACGTCATCATTCGGATATATTGGGAATCCGATTTGAAATACTTGTCGACGACAGGGGCAATGACTGCTTTTTCTTCGATGGGAAGTTCGGAATAGGATTTAAACCACGAGCTGAATTCGAGGAGTTCAGGACAGTTAGCACCGACATCTCCCTGGCAGTTCTGTAATTTGGTGAGGCGTGTTTCGAATTCTTCAGCTGTCAGAGGAACGTCGTCGATGAGGGCTTTAACGCGAGGATCTGCATGGGTTTTAAGTAGGTCATGAAACGGTTTCAGTTCGGGAGAATTGGCGTTAAACAGCTTGGAGAAGTAGACAAATGCCGCGATTGCTTTGACATCTTTTTCTTCTTCGAGATGTTTTTTGAGATAATCGGGAAGCAGGTGAAATGAGAGAGACCATGCGATTCCCCGGACAGACGGATTTTCGTGATTTCCCAGCTTTTGGAGCATTTCATTCAGGTTGAGTTCTTCCTGAATAAACATGCGCTTTTCGTAGAACTGCCTGAACGGATCGAGAGCAAAGCAGTCGCCGTCGAGTGAGAGATCCGAGTCTTTAAAATGACAGCTGCGGAACAAATGGAAGATGGCTTCAATCTCCTTTGTCGTGGCAACTTTATCGGAATGAAATACTTTTTTGATGCCGTCCGCAGTATTTTCAATCGAATCAGCGATTTGTTCCGGAGTCATGTTTTCTTCATAAACCCATGCTCGAACCATTGGATTTCCGGATGTTTTTAATTTTTCGAGATAATTGGCATATTCCGGAGTTTTCATTATCGGAGTTAAAACTTCCGAAAGTGCAATGTTTCGGCTGTGGAACAGGCGGTAAGCATAAAAATCCATATTGGGTGTGCTTTGCTCTGTCAGGTAATCAAAGATGACATCCGGTCTGTATCGAAATGCAGGTACTAAAAAACTGATATTATTTAAACGAACGTATTCATTTGGGTGGTAGGCGAGGTTTTTGGTTAGTTCCATGGTATTCAGATCGGAAATGCCAAGTGTTTTATCCTGATATTTGGTCATTGCGAGGATTGGTGTGCATGTCGGTCCGAAAACAGGAATCTCGCTAGAGGCGATTGCACAGTTTTGAGTGGCCAGAAGAAGAGCACCTAATTGCTTGGTGTTCAGGCTGGTTTCAGAATCGAAGATAAAGGGATCCATCGAACCATCGGGCTTGAGCATTTGCTGATAGATGGATTCCATTTCGGCATCGGGTTCAAATGTTTTATTGTTCAGGTTTGTTTTGTCCAATAAAAGCATGACAGAAAGTGCGATAAGTCCGGCAATAACGGCGATAACGATAAAGATGGTGTATCTTTTTTTCATAAGTCTTCCTGAATCATCCAGATTTTACAGATTATTAATCAATGGTTAAATGGATGCGGATTGTTTTTCGCTTCCAGGAGTTTGTTTTATTTGGGTGAAAGCGCGCTATCCGGCTTTGCCGGATACGCCGCGCTAAAAGGCCTATGCTGACGCATACGGCCTTTTATTTTAATTTGCAATGTGCAATATTGCATGCAACGCCGTTACGTGGATTTATTTTCGTTGCTCTAGCAGTGCATCGATTTCCGTTTTGAAATCATCGAAAGATTTTGCACCGAGTATGAGTTTTCCATTGATGACAAAAGCTGGGGTACCGGCAATTCCAGCCTTTTTTCCTTCCTGAATTTCAGTGTCGAGTTGTTCCGTAAAGGTGTGATTGTCGAGGTCTCTTTCGAATTTTTCGATATCGAGACCGGCCCATTTGGCATATTCGACGAGAGCAGGACGTGTCAGGTTTTTCTGATTTTTGAACAGAATGTCGTGCATTTCCCAGAACTTTCCCTGAGCACCAGCCGCTAATGCGGCTTTGGATGCAAGTCTGGCGTCTTTGTGAAAGTCGAGAGGAAAATTCTTGAAGACGATTCTGACGTTATCGCCATAGGTTTCTATGATCTGATTAATAGTGGGTTCTGCTTTTTTGCAGAAAGGACATTGAAATTCGCTGAACTGATAGATGATAACCGGCGCATTTTCCGGCCCTTTGGCGTATGAATTTCCCTGTGTTAATGCGATAGGTGCCTGATGCGTATTCTGATCCGCTTCAGGTTGCGGGAAGTTTGTTTTGTTTTCTTCAGCGATCAGCGTTTTATAAAGATCATCTGCAGGTGTTCCGGCTTTGAGATATCTATCGGCAATGATGAGTTCTTCGTCGACAATATGACTCAATTTATCGACTGTCGGAGTTCCTTTGACGTGTCTGCCGTTGATAAAAAGACTTGGCGTTGCATTAACCTGAACACTGCTTCCCTGACTCAAATCGGCTTTGATGCGGTTTTTGACATTATCGCTGTCGAGCAGGGACTTAAAACGATCCAGCGGCAAACCGATTTTTTCGGCGTATTGTTCCAGATCCGCCTGCTCCAGATTTTGCTGATTCTGGAACAGAAAGTCGTACATATCCCAGAAATTTCCCAACAGAGAGGCGGCTTCTGCGGCACGATGTGCCGCATCTGCATGGGCATGAATCGGTAATGGATAATGTTTAAAAGCCAGGCGGATTTTATCGGGATAACGTTGCATTACCTCATGAATGTTCTTGTTGGCAATGGCACAGAAAGGACATTCAAAATCGGTAAATTCGACAATGGTCACAGGAGCATCTGGATTTCCAAGTGTTGGTGTGCCATTGACATCGACAAAAGTACGCATTTCCGGCGTTTCAGACGGTTGAACTGTATTTGCTGGTTCAAGTTTTGGCATGACATGTTCGCGGCCTTCATACAAAAGATTCCACTCGGATGCGGCAAAATAGTGGAAAGCCGGGTCTTCATGCATTCGATTGACGCGTTCAATGGCTGCATTCAATGTACTCATGAATTGTTCAGTTGGACCTCCGGTATCGAAATCTACACGTTTTTCATTGATAAAGACTGTAGGAGCTCGGTCGACTTTATTCTTTTTGGAGATTTTAATATCAGTCCGAATCATTTCGCGAACAGTTCTCGAATCGAAATCCTTTTCAAACTGTTCGGGATTAAGGTTCAGCTTTTGTGCGAGGGATAATGCCGTGGATTTGTCGAAGGGTTTTCCTGCGTATTCAAACAATTCATCGGCCATTTCCCAGAACTTATTCTGCAAATGTGCAGCATTGGCAGCCTGCCAGAGAAGTGCTGAATCGGAATTCAATTTGGTGATTGGATATGCTTTATACACCACAGCCACTTCGTCCTGATGTGCATGGAATGCGGTTTCCAGTATTTTCTGATGAATGCGTTTTGCGCCATCGGCATGAAAATCGACGAAAACGACGACAACAGCTTTGGGATGAGCAGAGCCTTTTACCGGGTTTCCAGTAATCGGAATCAGTTCGGAATCCATTGTTACTTTCTGAAATTGTTCACTGACATTTTCCTGAGTCTTAAAACCTTCATATCTGGCGCCATAATAACCGCCGCCGGCACCAATTGTCCCTGCAATGACAGCAACCGCAATAAATCCAAGAATGGTACGTCGTGATCCCATTTTTTCTCCTGATTACTATGTCTTTTTAGCAAAAACCCGGTATTCCGAATATTATAACAGGATACCGGGTATGCTTAAGGAAACTCTGAATAAAAATTAATAGCTTTATTTTTCTGGGGCTTTGCCCTTTTTCCTCAGTTCGCAATATGAAATTCGCTTCGTTTCCCGAGCCTGTCGGCTCTCCAACTCATTCATTTCATTTGCTCACTGGGCTCTGCGGTTTTCGCCATTCACAGGATGGCGAAAATCCTCGGCCCCCCACTTAAGGGCTAAGCCCTTAAGAATCCGTAATATCTTAAAGTTCTATAAGCATTTTGCGGTGCCTAACCATCTTGCCTCGCCGGGGCCCCACCCGGCTCTCTTCAGATTCTGTCTTAAAATTGAGTTTTGTTCAGAGGTTCCTTAAACGTTCACTTTTAGTTAAAAATCATAAAGTTCCACGAAGCAATTCGCTCCAATGTGCATGAATTGCAGCTTCATCCGGCATGGTCGATTGCAGCATTTCCGTGATTTCAGCATGAACCTGAGCAAGCTTTTCAAAGTCTCCGACTTTTTCAAATCCGGTCAGTGCATCCATGAGTGTTTTGTATCGAACATCCGGCGAATCTTTCTGAACCTGAGACAACATATATAGAGCGGATGCTTCGGTTTTGAAATCACCGTTTCTATGAGCAGTATCAATCGTCATGTTGAGTATGCGTTTTGCTCTCACCATGTCTTTTTTTTCGATACTGTGACGGGCAATTTCGAGCAAGGCTTTGCCTACGAACAGGGAGTTTTTCAAAGCTCGTGCTGTATCAATAAAGACCTGTCCGAGGGACGGATCATAGGAAAAACGCGTTATCAGCATATGGAATTTGGTTTCCAGCTGATCAGGAGTGAGCGGTTCCGGTAGCGCATCGAGGTATTTCTTTGCGTTATCCAAAAAGCCGATCACATTCTTCTCGTTATTATCGAGTTCAGCGAGTCGTGCTTTCAATACAAAGAGATTCGCGAGCAGTGCAGGCTGGGTTGTTTCCTGACAGGAATATTCGAGCCATTTTACATACTGGGCTGCCATCTGATAATTCTTTTGTTCCAGATATACCCTGGCTTCAAGACACCAGAGTTCAACGACTTCCGGTGTTCTTGCATCAATAAATCCGAAGTGCTGTTTAATGGCTTCTTTTGTTTCTTCGATATATTTCAGAGCTTTGTCGAGTTCACCACAATGCATGCACTGTTTGGCAACGTTGTAATAGGCAAGACTGGCCTCGTAAAACTGCGATCCGTCGCGAAGATGAACTGCAATCTGGCAGTCGTTTTCAAAAGATTGTTTTGAAGAGCGAAGGGCTTCTGCGATTGCTCTGTGATAATCCTGGATTTCAAAAGCCTGAAGAGTTGCGATAAGCGCTTCGCGCATCAATGCATTTGAGAACACAAGCGTTGTGTCATCGAGAGTTTTCAAAACGCCACTCGACAGTGCCAGTGAAATGAATGTGCTGTGACCAATAACTTTCTGTCGGATTGGCAGATATTTTATCGCATTTGAAAGATTTTTTGGTGTAAATGAATCGCCATATATTGCGGCAAGAGAGGCAACTGGCATCCAGGAACGAAGCGGATAATCTGTAAATGTCAGGTACAGCTGTTTAAGAATGGCTTCGTGAACGATTTTGGGTATTGGAAGAGACTCTATTGGCTGGCTGCTGGCATATCCGCCAGATGTTGGAACGAGCAGACCGGCAAGCTGCCACTGGCGCGCCAGTGAAACAGCAATCTGTGGCAGGCCGGAGGTCATATTTTCAATAAATTTGGCCAATTCTTCGCAAATACCAAGGCTTTGCGTTATCAGTGCATGCATGTCGCTGTTTGAAAGCGGAGCAATAGTAATGCTGCGTCGAAGCCAGATGGAGCTTTCATTGCCGAGAACCAGCTCGATGTCTGTCGGCATGTCATTGATCGTTGTGTTGACAACACACATCAGAATGGGCAGCCGCAATTGCGGCATATTCGTCAGTTCACACGCAATTTGCTTTAATTCCGTGCGCTGTTCCATGGATACATTGTCAAAACACAGCACCAGCGGACGAGAATGGGTCAATTGAATGAATATATCGTTGAAGACAAATGAAAGCTTTTCTTCTGAAGGCGGAATTTGCATCATTTCCGCTTGAAAGAGTTCATTCATTGCCAGAACGCGAATATCGGATTCGTCATCTGTCTGCAGGAATCGGCACAAAGCCAAAATGATCTGCTGCTGAGTCAGTGTCTTGAGTAAGAGTTTTCCAAATAAAGCCCGATAAATCGCGAATTTTAGGCTGGAACAGGAGGAACCGTCAACGACGAGTGCTGTTGCCGTTCCCTGTTTGTAGCAATCGTGAGAAAATGACTCCAGAAAACGCGATTTACCGACGCCGGGTCGGCCCGTAATCATGGTCAATGCTGTACGGCGGCTTTGAAATACGTCTTTTAAATAGCGGTTGAGCAGGTATTTTGCACTGCTTCGTCCCACAAACATCGGCGGACGAAGTGAGAGAACGGAATAATTGTAGTTGCAGTGTTCGAGTTCCGGAAGAATGGTTTTATACGATTTGGGAGCCAGATCGCTCGAAAAAAACGGTGCATTTTCGTCTTTTCGTTCATCAAAAACCGTGTCGGAATCATGCGTTTTCAGCGCCATGGTTCCAAAAGCCTGGTTGTCCCGAATCAGAAACTGACGCCGGAATGCTGCCCTCAAATCTGCGGCTGTTTCATATCGTCTGTCCGGCATTTTTTCGAGTAAACGCATGATAATCGATGAAAGTCGCATGGTTTCCGAAAATTCCGGAAGTGGCTTAAATGGCTTTGGCGTTTCTTTGGCCTGTGCCACCATGACCATAACCGCATTCGATCCTGTAAATGGCGGATGACCGCAGAAAAGCTCATATAAAATACAGCCAATGCCATAAAAATCCGTTGCCGGACATATCTGATAATGCTCGTCACAAGCCTGTTCCGGGGCCATGTAAATCGGCGTTCCGACAACCATTCCGTCGCTCGTGATTCGGAGCTCGTTTTCATCCGCTCTTAACGCCAGACCGAAATCCATCAGCTTCGGCATCAGACGGCCTTCGCTGTCTTCTGTGACGAGAATATTATCCGGTTTTAAGTCGCGATGAATCAGGTTGTTTGCATGCGCTTCATCAAGTCCTTCCAGGATTCTGTCGATGAGCATCATGATTTCGCCGAAGGATTTTTCCTTGAGCATGTCGGAATTGATCGGCTTTCCGTCGACCTGTTCCATGAAAATATACGGCTCACCTGTCAGCATTTGGCCGACATCGTAAACCTGAACGATATAGGGGTGAACCAGTTGCGCAAAGTTACGGATTTCTCTTTCAAATCGCGTAACGGATATTTCGCTCATATCCTCTTTGCGACGTATGACCTTGAGTGCGCCCACTTTATCGACACGTGTATCGCGTACAGACCAGACGACGCCCATGCCGCCTTCCCCAAGACGACAAATAGGTTCAAAGTATTTTGGCAAACCTTTTATGATATTTTCAGCCATTTTTACCCAACTCATCGAAAAAAAACTGTCCTATTCTAATCTATACAATAATAAACTGGCAAGAATTAGACTTTTTCTCTTTGAGGAACGCATTCTATCGCTTCGCGATACGAATGCGAGTCCGGGCTTTTCGCTTTGCTCAATACGCCCGGACTTTTTTGGGGGCAAACATCATGTGAACCTGGCCGTGCCTGCGGCGTGGAAATATAGGGGGATTCGCTTGGGTCCCCCGATAGCGCCAGTCGCTCATCGGGGCTATTCCAGTCTAATGCCTACGGTGTTATGACATATCCGCTGTAATATTATTGAAGTTTGGTTGCCTGGGCAGATTCCTGCTGTGTCATGGCTTGTCTAAAACTGTCGCGCGATTGAATAAATGTGCGCAAATGGTTGCCCGTCAGTGAGATCGAATAGCTCGTGTCTATCTTTGATGGATCCAGATATTTTCCGTTGAGTTTTACGGCAAAATGGAGGTGCGGACCTGTTGAAATTCCTGTGTTTCCTACCATTGCAACGATCTGTCCCTGTTTGACTTTGGAGCCTTTTTGGATTCCGGTGGCAAAGCCATACAAGTGGGCATATAGCGATATATAGCCATGCGCATGTTCAATGACGAGCAGGTTGCCGTTACCACCTTTCTTGTCTGCAAAAGTGACGATGCCATCTGCAAATGCCATTATCGGTGTTCCAGTCGGACAAGCCCAGTCTATGCCATTATGCGGGCGAATACGCTTTAAAACCGGATGGAATCGCTTGGGATCGAACGGACTTGATACCGGACAGCCGACAACCGGTGTTTTTAGATAATTTTTCTTTAAGGCCTGACCTTCTGCGTTATAATAACCTGCAAATTCAGAATCGCTGTCGTAATAAAAAGCCTCCAGTGTTCGCCCCCTCGCGCCTGATGTATAGGTTGCAGCCCAAACTCGCCCATATCGGTAAAATTCGCCATTTAAGGTGACGCGATCCACAAGTACACTGAAGGAGTCTCCACGCTGAGAACTCATTCCAAAATCGATGTCATACTTGAACAGGCGCATAAAATGTGACGCAAGTTCCCCGGATTCTCCCAAATCGATAAAGGATTGATACAGCGATGACGTCACTTCACCCGTCACATAACGACGTTCCACTCGCTTGTGAACATCGACTTTGTGAGCAGAATATTCATTGCCTGTTCGCTCTGAAATGCTGATATCTTCTGGCGATATTTCGTATATAAATTTCAAAATCCTGTGATCGACATCGAGATGAACTTCGTAACGATCGCCGGGTTTTGATTTTTTAAAGTCTACGACATTCTGCATGGAGTCAATGACCTGATGGATATCGCTGACATCCAGACCGTTATTTTTCAAAGCAACAAACAGCGTTTGGTTGCGTTTTATTTTTCCGCGAATCAGAAATGGATCGGTATTTTTTTCTTCTGTCATATCCGGGATGCCGTCAGAAACGTCGTCTTCCATGGACTGGCGTGTCAGTTCTGCGAGCTGATCCCATTCTTTTATGCTGATCGATTCGATATCGATTGGGTCAAGTTCGGCGAGGTAATCGTCTTCATCGTTGCTGTTCAGAGAGCACAGGATAATAATCGCAATCAGAATCGCGATGCCCGCCAATATCCATGGCCAAAAAGAACGTTTCTTTTTGCCCATGGTCATGGAGAGTGTGAGTCTTTTTTGTGACATATGGGGAAAGTCTCTTTCGGCAGACTTCGCTGCCTATTATTTTTTCGGAGCGGACGATTCTCTGGCTTGAGATAACATCTCTGATGCATGAGCCATCGTCCTGGCCGTTATCGAAGTCCCCCCCAACATACGTGCGATTTCTTCCACGCGTTCCGATTCACTCAGACGAGTTATTGTACTCTGAGTGCGGTCATTGACTACCGATTTGGATACTCGAAAATGGGCATCCGCATAGCTTGCAATGCTTGCCAAATGCGTAATGCACAAGACCTGGTGACAGCGGCTGACTTCCTTGAGCATGTGCGCGACATGTGTGGCAGTCTGGCCCCCAATGCCAGTATCAACTTCATCAAAAACATAACATGCAACGTCATCTTTTTCGACTAATGCACGTTTAAGAGCCAGCAGGACTCTTGATAGTTCACCGCCTGATGCAATTTTTGCAAGTGGGCGGGCATCTTCACCTGGATTTGGGCAAAGAAGAAAATGAACATCATCGCCACCTGTTGCACGGAGTTCATCAAAAGATTTTGCGGTTTCACACACGATGTCAATGGATGCATTTTCCATTGCCAGTAAGTGGAGCCCTTCCGTTGCTTCCTGTGCAAGTTTTAAAGACGCCTTATGGCGCAGGTCAGAGATTTCAGCGGCTTCTTTTATAAGCCTGCTGCGTTCTTCGGACATCTGTTTTTCAAGTCCGGATATTCGTTCATCAGAAAGAACAAGTGTTTGCCGTTCAGTTTCAAGTGTTTCAAGCAGTTTACAAATTTCATCGCCTCGAACGCGATATTTTCGTTCGAGTTTGTCAATCAATGATAGGCGATTTTGAAGGAATTCAATGCGAGCCGGGGAGGCGTCTTCGACCGTAATTCTTCTCAAATCGTGGACGGCATCTTCGATGGATGCGAGGGCTTCGGAAAGCGTATCCACAATATTTGTCAGAGATTTTTGCCCGGCCGAAACACGGCGGAGTGCATTTACATGCAGGCCCAGTCTGGAAATAATTGACGATTCATCGTCGTATAATTCAGATTCAGCGGCATCTATTGCGTTTTGAAGTTCCTCTGCATTGGATAAGATTCTGAGTTCTTCAGCGATTTCGTCGGCTTCACCGACTTGAATATTGGCATTCTTGAGCTCATCGATTTGATAATTCAGAAAGTCGAGGCGTCGTGTACGTTCGTCAAGAGATGCGGCGAGTGCATCGCGTTCGCGTCGAAGACTTGTATAAGCCGAATAACGGTGTCCGAAAGACTCCACATCCGGTTCAATACAGGCATACTGATCTAAAATTGCGAGGTGTTTAGCCTCATCGAGGAGGCTAACGTGTTCATGCTGACCGGAAATATCGATGACAGTCCGCATGAGTTCGCGAAGTGTAGTGACGCTTTGAAGTGTACCGCCGATATAAATGCGGCCGCGTCCCTTTCGGGGAACGACGCGTCGCACGACAAACTCGTCATCTCCGACATCAATGCCGATGGATTCGAGCATGGCGATGGCAGGAGCATGTCGATGATCGACTGTAAACATGCCCTCGACCACGGCTTCCTCTGCACCTGTACGGATGATGTCAGTCGAAGCCCGGCCGCCCAATAACAAACCCAGAGCATTGATAATAATCGATTTACCGGCACCGGT
>JAZRWV010000342.1:0-3888 GCA_045599925.1 Myxococcota bacterium | reverse complement strand
TACCCTGACTCCATGTCCGCAAGGCCAGGTATGTACAGGCGAGTATAAGTGTACAGTCCCCAAAACAATGGATAATGACTGCTATTTTTATAGGGATTGCGGTTCCTGCGATGACGTGAAAGAAAACTGCATTTCCAAATGCGTCAACGCGGAAGATGACAAAAACACCGCCCTTCAGGCTTGTGAAACCGCCAGAGCCAACTGCATCAACGACTATACAACTTGCGAAACAAATAAACGCCAGTGCGATGAAAATGCACTCTCAACATACAATACTCTCGTGGAACGATGCGGTAATGTGATTGCCTGCAAAACTTTAACCGATACCCTTGAATCGGAAAAAACTGCATGCGAAACAGCAAAATCCAATTGCACACAAGACGAAAACTCTTGCGAAAACACCTATCAGGATTGCATTGCAAATGCAGAATCTGCTTTTGATGCCGGAAAATCAGTCTGCGAATCGAACCGATGCACAAGTGAACTCGATTCATGCCTCAAAACCCTGAATGACTGCGAAGCTCGCAATAAACCTTGCCCGGATGGAAAACAGTGCAATGCCTATAATCAATGCATCGACAGTGCCACAGCCAATGGCCTCGGACTTGGCGCCATCTGTGATGATGGCAACGGAAACAAACAGACATGTGCTGACGGCTTGATTTGCTATAAAAAATCCATCGATACCAAAAGTTATTGCCTGCAGGCCGCTTATTCTCAGGACAGAAAAGAATGCACAGCCGGTGCATTCAAGGACAAGTGTGAAGGAAATATTATCATCGAATGCGATGACGCCACAGGTCTTGTTTTGGTACAGGACTGTAAAACGAGCTATATTGACTTTTCAACACCAACAACCGGCATCTTCCATGGCGATAACTTCTACTGCATGAAAATGCCAAACTCAGCATACGTCTCTTGTACTGAAAAATGTGATACACTTGGCAGTGAAAATAATATCTGTGGCTGGGACATTGAAGACAGCGATATCGATTATAGCGATAGATATGTTTGCCAATACAATCAGGAAGGACTGGCTGGGTATTTCCCCGTCGATTCAGAGGTTTGCTCATCGACTTGCGACTATTACTCCGGACATTGTGACTGAATTCAACAGGAATCGTAATGAATAATACCATAAAATTACTAACCATTTTCGCAATCGCAACCTGTTTGAATGCCTGTGAAACATCATCCGATAATTATCGCGGTGTTCCCTGTGAATTGGATTCTGATTGTTTAGGACTCGTTTGCGTCAACAACGTCTGCATTGATAAATGCACTCCAGAATCGTGTGAAGCAGGACAAACATGCAATGCACGAGGCATTTGTGAAACGCCGATAAATCCACCTGTAACTCTGGAATGTTCCGATTCAAAACCTTGCCCGAATGGAAAATCCTGTCTGAACAACAAATGTGTCGATAATTCAGAATGTTCCGATTCAAAACCTTGCTCTGATGGTAAAGTCTGCGACCCGTCAACATCCAAATGCATTTCCCGATGCACGTTATCATCTTGCGGAGCTGGAAAAATCTGTGATTTTTCAGGTCTTTGCATCGACAAATGTACAGAATCCAGCTGCGGAGAAGATGCCATTTGCCTGAATGGCTACTGCATTGCCAAATGTACTGAAAATAGCTGTTCTGACGGTGAATTCTGTGGAGCAGATGGCCTTTGCACCACTCGCTGTACACCGACTTCATGCCAGGCAAATCAGATTTGCAACGTTGATGGAAACTGTATCAACAAATGTCATTCCGGAGGCTGTCCAGACGGCCAGGTTTGCGGTGATTCCGGTATATGCATCCAAGCCGAATGCTCGCAGGCCGATCCTTGTCCGGGAGATCAGATTTGCGCTCAGGGCAAATGTTACAACGTCCAGACCCTGACATGTTATGAGGATGTCGATTGTGGCGAAGGTTATGGCTGTGACAACAAAAAGTGCGTTGATGCCAATTCATGCAGCATGACACGCACATGCCCGGAAGACAAAGTATGCCGAAACGGATTTTGCGAGGAACCGGCTCTTATTACATGCGATTCAACCCATCCGTGTAAAGATACGACCAAAACATGTATTGCGGGCCAATGTGTGACATGCAACTGCAAGGAAAATGAAACATGCGTGGGCGATTCGTTATGTGTTGAAGCCAATAAAGCCGGCACTTACACCGTCGGTGATATCTGCACCTGGTCGACCTCTTTCACGCATTGCGATAACAACCGCATCGTCAGTTGCACATCAGAAATGGGGTCTGACGAATATAATATCAACATCACGAATTGCGGAGCCAAAACCTGCACGTCTGCATCGGATGATCTCGGTCCCAGCTGCCACGAACCGTGCGCCGCAGAAGGTGATTTCGTTGGCATTTGCCTTGATGTCTTCAGTGAAATCAATGAATTTACAAAGATTTGCGAAAAAACTCCGGATGACAAACTCGTTTGGAGTCTCACAAATGGTTATAAGTATTGTCTGAATGGCTGTACAAATGGCCGATGCAACTTTGTCCCCGAAGAATTTGGTGAAAACTGCTCAGAAACCAGTTATCCCGACGCATGTCAGGGCAACTGGCTGACATACTGCTATTACGGATACAAGACGGGAACAGCCTGCTCGACATATTCTGATAAGCATTTCTGCGCACTTCCTAGCGCAAATGCATTAAAACTCAATCCGGGACTCATCGGAAACTGTGTGTTACCCTGCGAAAATGTCGGCGAAACATCCAAAGGCTGCATTCAGGACGGCGAAGGAAACGTCTACAGCATGAATTATCTCTGTGCTGAAACATCCGATGGCAAACTCGCCGAGTTCGAAGCCGGTTACGTTAGCTGTGAAAATGGTTGTAATATCGAATCCGGTGAATGTATTTAATTTCGTTTCTTAAGGCGCCCCGAAGGGCGCTTTGCGAAACGACTTCGGGCTATGTCGTGCTGACTGACGCACGCCATACGCCCTTCAATTTGCGTCTATTTCATACGACGCAAATAACAGAAACGACTTCGGGCTATGTCGGGCTAAAGCCCTCCATACGCCCTTCATCTCGCGTCTATTTCATACGACGCGAACAACACGAAGGGTTTTGTGTATGTTCAAAAAGTTTATTCAATCCATCGACAAAAAACTCGGAAAATTCGGTATTGCCCTTGGTCTTGCCGGCGTCAGTGCAACGGCTGTCGCATGTTATGGTCCGCCCGCAAATATCGAATACATGAGACAGGAAACTCTTGCAAGGTATGCTGCAATGTGCGACGGCGGTAGCTGCGAAGCTTATTGTAAAACAAATGAGTGCGCAACCGTTGCAAATCTCGAAACCGAACCTTGCGATCGCGATCATTTTAGCGTTTATCGCGAATATCCCGAAAATAAACTCAAAATTTGCAATGATCAGTGGAGAGTTGAAAGAGTCGCATGCAATGACGAACCTCATAGGGACGAAACAGGCAACTGGACCTGTGATATCGATGGTGTAGAACCTGCTGTAGATGGTGTAACCGCTTCCAGCTCCACCGTTGAATTCAGCGTTCCCTATGGCTATTACCTGGTCACCAGCACCCTGGGTGCCAATGTCACCATCGACACCAACCACCCCACTGTTAAAGTGATCGATAAGAACCAGAAACCCTCTTGGGATAACGAGCCCGAGAATCCCGGCCAAGATGACGACCCCAACCCCGGTAAAGTTATCGTCAATGCCGACGGCACCGAGACCACTGTGAACTCCGCCAACTATGGCGATACCGTGAAGTTCGACATCGGCGTAAACGCCACCAACTATGTTGATGCTGAGCAGGTCACCTACTACTACATCAACGATGAAATCTCCGATGCTTTCAAATTCAAACTCGATAACAGCGCTTTCAAGCCCGTTGTCACCGTTGG
>JAZRWV010000341.1:0-5326 GCA_045599925.1 Myxococcota bacterium | reverse complement strand
TTCAGTGCTTTTCTCTCTCGGTTTTCGCATTCCGGAATAGCTCAGTTGGTTAGAGCGGGTGACTGTTAATCACTAGGTCGGGAGTTCAAGTCTCTCTTCCGGAGTTTTTAAAGCCTGATGCTTTGCATCAGGCTTTTTTTTGTCCGAATAAAGGCGCGGTCGTATCGCGGCAACGATAGACCGCGCCCATCGCATGGTGTATTGGCCGTTTCGGCCAATAGACATGCCCCCAAAAAATAACAGCATTTATGGATCTTAACGAAGAAAAAGCCCTTCAGCTGGGACGTGAAAATATCAGCCAGTTGCTCTGGAAATTCTCGCTGCCTGCGATTGCCGCCATGGTCGCGAGTTCGCTGTATAACATCGTTGCCGGCATATTTATTGGGCATTTGGGCGCTTATAACATCGCCGGAGTTGGCTTGACAGCGCCGTTTATGAACCTCGCCGCTGCACTCGGTTCGCTCGTCGGAGTCGGCGGAAGCGTGCTTTGCTCTATCAGTCTTGGCGAAAAAAATTATGACAAAGCCAGACGTGTGCTTGGCAATGTCGTCATTCTGAACCTGATTATCGGTATCCTTTTTACGATTGTCGGTCTGATTTATCTCGATCCGATCCTGATGTTTTTCGGCGCAAGCGAGAACACGCTCGGACCTGCGCATCAATACATGGAAATCATCCTGCTCGGAAACGTGTTTGCGCACTCCTACCTCGGGCTGAATGCTGTTCTGCGAACGAGCGGAAGTCCAATTGCCGCAATGAATATCACGTTTCTTTCGGTCGGCATTAACATCGTATTGGCGCCGATTTTTATCTTTGCTCTGGACATGGGGGTTCGCGGTGCGGCGCTTGCCACCGTTGTCGCACAATTTTTATGCTGTGCAGCGGTTTTCTGGCTGTTTTCGCGGCGCACACGGCCCGTGTATTTCGAACGCAGGCAGTTCCATCTCGATGGTCAGATTGTCAAACGCGCATTTCAAATCGGCTCGCCGAACTTTTTCACGAATGCGGCCGCCTGTTTCATCGTTATTCTGCAGAACTACAATTTCCTGAAATATGGCGGCGATCTTTACGTCGGGGCTTTTTCCATCATCATGCGCATGGGCTTTTTCTTTTTCATGATTGCGCTTGGATTTTCGCAGGGAATGCAGCCGATTGTCGCCTATAATTTTGGCGCGAAACAGTACGATCGCATGTGGAAGGCGTTCAAAATGACACTGATTTGTGCATTTTTCGTGACGGTTATTGGAACGTTTTGCAGCGAGATTTTCCCGCGAGAAATGACGGCATTGTTTGTAGAAGGATCGTCGGAGCTCGATCAGCAGCTCATTGAAATCACGACGGATGGGTTCAGAAAATTCAACATGTTTTTCTGGATTATCGCGATTCAGGTCATCGGTTCCAATTTCTTTGCCAGTATGGACCAGCCGGGCAAGTCACTCTTCCTCGCTCTGACGCGCCAGGTTATTTTTATCATCCCGATGCTGCTTGTGCTGCCGATGTTTATTGGCGTGGACGGTGTTTGGTACACGACGCCTGTTTCCGATGCGGCGGCAGCGTTGTGCGCGACGTATCTTGTCATTCGCGAGTATTATCATCAGAAAGGTCAGGGGCTTATTTGAAGCCGGACTATCGCTGGCGCGATACGTCCCGGCTTTCGGGCTGTCGCCTTCGGCGACACGTCCTTTTACGCCGCGCTATTGGCATACGCGCGGCGTTATTTTGGGGATGTGCAGTTTATTTCTCAGAATCTGCTGTCTTCATCGATGTGTTCCCGTCGATTTTTCATGCGGTTGGCAATTACTTCGTCATCGACGTCATCATCGTAATTGTCATCAATGCGCATGAGAATGCCCATAGAACGCGCTTCAGCGGCTGCTGCTTTGGATAAGTGTTCCATGGAAATAGGCTTGTTTGCTGCAGATGCCGCAATGGCAGCCTTGAGAACGGCATTTCGTATATAGCCGCCGCTCATCTCGAATGTTCGAGCCAGCCAGCTCCAGCGTATGTCGTCCGAAAGCGGGGCATTGGGCGGCATCATGCGTTTCCACAACGCAATTCGTGAGGGAATATCAGGCATCGGAAAATCGATGATAAATCGAAGACGTCGTCTGAAGGCCTCATCAATGCTCTTCGAAAGGTTTGTCGTGAGTATTGTGATGCCATTGTAGGATTCAAGTTTCTGAAGCAGATAGTTGATTTCCAGATTCGCATAACGGTCGTTTGATGATTTGACTTCAGTGCGTTTGGCAAACAGAGAGTCGGCCTCATCAAACAGAATGATGGCCTGCGCTTTTGCGGCTTCATCGAATATTTTGCCGAGATTTTTCTCGGTTTCGCCGATGTATTTGTCGACAATTCGCGACAAATCCACGCGGTATAAGACTTTGCCGAGTTCATTGGCCATGGCGCATGCCAGGAGTGTTTTGCCTGTGCCAGGAGGGCCTGCAAACAAGACGGAAAGCGCGTTGCCGTAAGGTGAACGCTGGCGAAATCCCCATGTGTCTAGAACATTGTGCAGGTTTTTCGCATATTCGAGGATTTCGTTGACCTGGGCTTTGGCTTCATCCGGAAGAACGACGCCGGAAAGAGGGACATCACTGACTGTGATTTCGGCAAGAGAGCCTAGCTGATGACGGAAACTCTTGCGAATTTCACTCAGAATATGGTGTGACTGCAAAGTCGTTTCGGCGTTTGTGGATTGCAGCGATTCAGCCGTGTCGTGTACGATTTCAAATATACTTCCGATGGGGAGCGAGTAATTTCGTGAAAACGTTTCAGCCATGTGACTGCAGTTTTCCGGAGTAGTCCATGGTTTCATTGCTTTTTGCCACACAGTTTTTGCGCTGTCCATGTCAGGCAGCTGAACATGGAGCGTTGTGATGTGGGCAAAAATATCGTCAAAAATGGGATGGTTGCGATTCGATAAGACGACAATTTCGCCCGGATAGTTTTCAATGAGATGCGAAATTTGTGTCAAGCTGGTGTTCATGCGTTGAAGAATTTCAGGTTTTTCTTCGATATCATCAAAACGAAGCATGAGCATGCTGTCTCTTAAAAGGGCTTCTCGCATCAGACTGGCAAATCGGTTGACAATAAGAGAGGCCGAAAGGCGTTCAAATTCCCGGCATGCATCAATTTCAAGGACTGTTTTTTTCTTGTTATGCAGTGAAATGGCGCAGACAAGTGTACGCCTTCCGGAATGCTTTGGTCCTGTCATGAGGAGACGTGCAGTGGGGGAGTTCAGGGCATGTTCAAGTTCTTCGAGGTTTGTCCTGCTGCATATCAGTGCGCGTTTGGGAAGTGTTTTGGTATGCAGAATCATGTTATACGGCAAATCACGTATTTGAGTTTTATCACAGAATGCATCAATGACGGTTTGTTCAATGCTGATGGGCGCAAAAGCGCATGGTGTGTAATTTGGAAACATGGCGTGTGTTTCTGCGATGACGAGTCTGTATCGTCTCAGTTTTCCCTGCTCTGAGAACAGCTTTTTGACATTTTCGACGCTTTCCGGAGTATCACACAATAGATCGGCCAGAAAAGTTACGGTTGGAATGCGTATCATGAAATCAGCCCAGGCTACAACCATCATGCGGAGTGTGGCTTCATCCTGCATGGCAATGACGAGTGTGGCCAGTAATTCGAGCTCAATGTCGTTTAATGCGAAACTTTTTTTTATACGGGCAATGGCGCTTTCATTCGGGCATTGAAGGACTTCGGCAAGTTGGGCATTATAGAGCAGAAGGGTGTTATTGGCTTCATCAAGTTTGGGGACATGGTTGTTGTCAAGCCACTTTTGGGGAAAACTCTCTTCATCCGGGCTTCCCATGTATGAACGCATTTCTTCAATACCAACGCAGCAATCCGAATAGGTTTTGCATCCGCTTGTGAGTCGGTCCGGAAAACGACGCATGTAACTGATAATGCGCCAGTACAGACGCTTTTGCATGATGCTGAGTAGCACTTGCTGCTGTTCTGTACTGTTCATGTGTTCAAACTCTGAACGCCATTTGGCCGTCATTTCCAAAAAACGCTTGTGACTTGACTGATCTGTAAATTCAGGTTCGTAAGGATTCTTAAATTCTGGAGTCGAGGAATTGGTGTGTTTTGTGCATTTTGACGTTGAGGAGCGGGTTTTCAGGGGCTCTTTTGTGGTGCCGGATTGATCAGCACAGATGATTGTTTCTTTTGACCTTGTTTTTTTCGCCATGAATGACCTCTTGATTTGACATAGCGAGACGCATTTCAACCTGCTGATTCTATCATAGTATTTGTGGAATATCTTGTGTAACCGAAACAAAAACACCCGTTTTCGAAGGCTGTGCGTTCATGCGCGTTCCTGTTTTCTGCGGATGAACTGATATATGTTGTGGACGGTTTGATTGGGGGAATAAAAAAAAATTATCTTTTCTGAGCAAGAAAATAATGTGGTACACTTAGAGGGGGGATGTGTGTGAATTGAGAAAAACAAAAACGATTAAAAATCGTTCATAGTTGAGGAGATGAGGCAATGCCAGGTTTGT
Source organism: Myxococcota bacterium (assembly GCA_045599925.1). Taxonomy (GTDB): domain Bacteria; phylum Myxococcota_A; class Bradymonadia; order UBA4248; family UBA4248; genus UBA4248. The sequence goes on along the minus strand of JAZRWV010000341.1, from coordinate 803 downwards.
TTAGTAAACTGAGTAAGCTTTTTCAACGCAATAAAGACGATAAAGACAAAACAGTCGAACCTGATCAGGGGCTTATCGGCCCTGAGCAGTCTCCGGAGATTGAGCCTCAGGCGGTCAATGAAACAGATGGCGTGTCGGGGGCAGAACAAAAAGAACAGGAACTGGATGTTCCGGCACCTGTTGTCAAAAAAACGGATCAGGAAGTCAAGTATGACATGTACCTCGCTATGGCCAATGCGATGGGGTATAGCATTGACGAAGCGGATGACAAGGTCAATGTCATTGGTTTACGCGGCTGGAAACAGGGCGAATCCGTGGATAATGTCAGAAACAAGTATAACGATACTTTTGTTTGTCTTTATCACGAAGTCGATCCAACAACGGGAGTGTCTTACAAACGGTGTTCTGAATTTATCGGTTCGGTCGATCCCGGCAAGTTTGATGGGGGAAATGCCAAAGGTGATGCCCATCTTGTCGATGGACAGTACACTTACAAAGATGGGCAGCATAAGGGGTATGATGCCTTTAGATGTGAAAATACAACAGTCTGGCGTGATAAAAACAAAGATGCCGTACGACAGGATAAGGAAATAGAGGAAACTGGCGCTTTTGGTATCAATTTCCATGCAGCTGGGGATGTGTCAGGCAACGTAGGCAACTGGTCTGAAGGATGCCAGGTCGTCGCTTCTCATGACGGAACGAAAGCCAAAGACAATACGACATTCAAATGTTTTAAGGATCTGGTCCATTCACATTCCAGTGGTGATGCAGGAAAGCAGAGTTTTGTCTATACACTTATCGAT
>JAZRWV010000340.1:0-2829 GCA_045599925.1 Myxococcota bacterium | reverse complement strand
TGCTACGTCGAAACCGATGACAAAAACATCGTCACGGTTGCACGCCTTTCCTTCGGCGGTGTCGCTAAGTCGGATCGTAGCCATGTCGTTCTGTGAGCCAAGGAGTTGGGTACCACAGTTGTCTTCCTAAGACCGCTTGGCCTCCGACTTTGCTACGTCGAAACCGATGACAAAAACATCGTCACGGTTGCACGCCTTTCCTTCGGCGGTGTCGCTGCCGTCGCCGGTGCTCGCGCGAAACTCGCCGAAGCCGCTCTCATCGGCAAGGAATGGAATGAAGAAAACGTCGAAATAGCGGCACAGAAAATTGCTGAAGATTTCAAACCAATCAGCGATTTCCGTGCAAGTGCATGGTATCGTCAGACCGTTGCATGCAACATGCTTCGCGGTTTCTATCAGGAAACACTCGAAAATCGCGTTCCTGCAAGACTTTATCGTCCCACATCCACCATTCAGCTGGAGCAGTAAATCATGAAAGATCCCAATCGTACTAGCCCGCTTCATGAAAATGCCGTTCACGAAAGCGCATGGAAACATGTGACAGGACGCGCACAGTTCGTCAATGATATGCCGCTTCCGCCGCATTGCCTGGTGTCGAAAATCGTCGTTTCACCGGTGGCTCACGGCATTATTAAAAATATAGATACAACAGATGCCCTGAAAGTCCCCGGCGTCGTCGCCGTCGTGACCGCAAAAGACATCCCCGGCGTCAACGATTCTTCCTCATGGGCGCATGACGAAGAACTGCTCGCGTCGCGCGAAGTCAACTGTATCGGCCAGAATATCGCCCTAGTTCTCGGCGAAAATTATGAAGCTTGCGAAGAAGGCGCGGCAAAGGTTAAAGTCGAAATCGATCCACTTCCAGCAATTATCGACATTCGCGAAGCCGTCGAGAAAAATAGCATGCTTCCGGGCTGCCACATCATCGCTCGCGGCGACCTCGAAGAAGCCTGGAAAGATGCCGATTTCATCCTCGAAGGCGAAATCGAATCACCGGGACAGGAACACTGGTATCTCGAAACACACTGCGCCCAGGCTGAAGTCAATGAAGACAACGACGTCGTCATTTATTCCTCCTGCCAGTGTCCGACCGGTGTTCAGGGAAAAGCCGCAGAAATCCTCGGCATCGACGCGTCCCGCGTCGTCTGCATCATGCCGCGCATGGGCGGAGGCTTCGGCGGCAAGGAAACGCAGGGCTCACAATACGGCGGACTCGCTGCACTCGGTGCATGGGTTACGCGCCGTCCCGTCCGCGTCTGGCTTAACCGCGATGACGATATGAGCTGGTCCGGCAAACGCCATCCCTTCTATTCCAAATACAAAGCCGCTTTCAAAAACGACGGCACAATGATCGGCCTCTATGTCAAGGCTTATGCAAACTCCGGCTGGGCACAGGATCTCTCGATGTGCATTCTCGACCGCTGCCTGTATCACCTCGACGGCTGCTATTACATCAAGGCCCTTCATTTTGAAGGTTATACGGCCAAGACGAATCTTCCGTCGAACACGGCGTTCCGTGGTTTCGGCGGCCCGCAGGGCTTCATGGTGACAGAAACCATTCTGAACCGCGCCGCCCGCAAACTCGGCATGGATCCGCTCGATATCCGCATTAAAAACTATTACGGCGATGCACCGCGCAATATGATGCAGTATGAGACGCCGCTCAAGAACTTCCGCGTCCCGATGATGACCGATAAAATTATCAAATCGTCGCGCTATTGGGAACGCAAAGCCGAAATCGACAAATTCAATGCCCAGAGCCGTTTTGTCAAACGCGGTATCGGCTTTATGCCGGTCAAATTCGGTATTTCGTTCACGAATACGATGCTCAATCAGGCCGGTTCGCTCGTCCTCGTCTATACTGACGGTTCCGTCGCCATCAACCATGGCGGTGCGGAAATGGGACAAGGCCTTCATACCAAAATGATCGCGATTGCGTCCCACAATCTCGGTATCAAACCTGAACGCATTCGCCTGATGAACACGCGTACCGACAAGGTGCCCAATACATCCGCAACGGCAGCTTCGAGTGGTACTGACCTCAATGGCGCAGCTATCAAAAATGCGTGTGAACAGATCACAGCACGCCTGCGCAAAGTTGCCGCAAATCACCTCGGTATTGCCGATGCCGATGTCGATAAAATCCTCTTCGACAATGGACGCTGCCTCGCTCCGGGGAAAGACCCCATCGAAATCGAAAAAGTCATCAACTGGGCTTATGCCGATCGCGTTCAGCTTTCGGCCGCCGGTTACTATGCGACACCCGATATCTATTACGATGTCGAAAAAGGTCGCGGCAAGCCGTTTGCCTATTATTCGTACGGCGTCTGCGTCCTCGAAATCGAGCTCAACACGCTGACCGGTGAATACAAACTCGTCGATGTCGAAGCTGTTCACGACGTCGGTGATGCGATTATTCCGAGCATCGATCGCGGTCAGGTTGAAGGCGCATTTGCCCAGGGCTATGGCTGGCTGAGCTGCGAAGAACTCGTCTGGGGCGCCGATGGTTCCCTCAAGACGCATTCTCCGGCAACGTACAAAGTCCCGACCTACGGCACGATTCCCGATCCCGAGCATTTCCGCATTTCACTTCTCGAAAATGCCACCGCCGAAGCCGTTCACGGTTCCAAGGCCGTCGGCGAGCCTCCGTTCGTACTCGCTCTGGCCCTCGTCCAGGCCCTCGAACAGGCCGTCATTGCCTGCGGCGACGATGTGAAGAAAGACCCGCAGATCCATTGGCCGGCAACGCCGGAATCCGTCCTTCGCGCCATTTATGCGCAGCGCGGTTTGAAGATTTGATTTGGCGCGGCTATTTCGCAAATGCGAAAT
>JAZRWV010000339.1:0-22331 GCA_045599925.1 Myxococcota bacterium | reverse complement strand
GATAATACGGTGATGCAGACAGAATGGATTCACTTTTTACGCGATCTGTTCAAGCAGCAGAACTCCGAAAAATACATTGCACTCGCTTATCTGACCGGTATTCTGCCGGTCAAAAAGTATAAAACCCAGTCGTCACTCAATCAATTTAAAGAGTACACAATGCTGTCACCAGAGCCGCTTTCAGAATATGTCGGTTTTCTCAAATCTGAAGTGCATTCCTTATGTGAGCAATATCAGATGAATGAAGACAATGCGGCACACTGGTATGATGGTTATCAGTTTGAAGATATCAAGCATGTCTATAATCCAAATTCTCTCGTCAACAGCATGATGCGGCACAAATTCGCCAGCTACTGGACGTCGACAGCTTCTTTTGAATCGCTGCTCGATTATATCAATGCCGATCTGGACGGCATTTATGCCGATGTGCAGTTTCTGATTGCCGGCGGGCGGGTTTCTGTCGATACTTCAACTTACGATAATTCATTTACGACACCGAAATGCAAAGATGATGCGTTTACCTGTTTAATTCATATCGGCTATCTCGGTTATGATGCCAACTCAAACGAAGTATTCATTCCGAATGAAGAAGTTCAAATGGCTTTTAAGAGTGCGCTAAAAGTCTGTACCTGGCCGGAGGCGATCAAGCCATGGCAGCGCTCACAGCGATTTATCAACGCCATTTTGAGCGAAGACAACGAGACTGTCGCCCGCATGGTCGAGGAGACGCATCAAAATATGACGTCAATCCTCGCCTATAACAATGAGAATGCGCTTTCATGCGTGATTTCGGTTTTGTGTATTGCCATTGAAAATCAATATAAGATTATTCGCGAAATGCCCACGGGCAAAGGTTTTGCCGATATCGTTCTCGTCCCGGAGCCCAAAAATATGAAACCCGCGATCGTCATCGAACTCAAATTCAAACAGGATGTAAAAGCCGCCATTGACCAGATTCGAGAAAATCAATATCCGGATGAGATCAAGGATTTTTATGGCGAAGTCGTCATTGTCGGCATCAGTTACAGCAAGCGAAAAGCGCACGAATGTTTTGTCGAACGATTCGAGCGAGAAGAAATATAAATATAATGTTTCCCGAGGCGTATCGAGCGTGAGACGCAAAATTTTGCGTCTCTCAAACGAGATAGCCTCGGGGCGGCGCCGTATTGCCAAAGGCAAAAGGCGTCGCATCCCAAAAGGCAAAAAAGATCATGAAATCAATAATTATTCAGAATATCGACGATATCACGCAGGCATTGAATCAGCTCAGCACCGAGAATCTCGCTGGCATTCATATATATGACCCCTATGATGTTCAGAAACTTTTTGAACGCATTCGCGACGAGCTCCAGAAGGACCCCGTGGATGTCGATGCAACGATGCTGGTTGAATTTCTTGCATTTCATAGGGCCAATATTAAACCAAGCCTGGTCGGGCATATCCAGAAGATTCTCAATTACGCCTATGCCGATGCCATTCGGAGGGTGTGCAGAACCGTGATGATGGATGTGACTGCAAATGCGGAGGATGACATTTCTGCTGTGGTTGGCAGGCTGATGGAAAAAGGCGATGAAGATGTCATTTCCAGACTGCTCAGTTCGACGTCCGGGGATGATGGCGCCGATATTTGTGTGGCATTGGGCGATTACGTGTTTATTCATTGCGAAGATGTTGCTGGCGCATTGGATTTATATAGAAAATCTTTGGATACGAGGCCGAATCATCTTGCGGTTTGTCAGAGAGTTCTTGCGCTTTTGGAGCATCAGAATGCCTGGCGCGAAGCCTGTGACATGCTTGATTGTATGATTAATGTGGCCGATAATGAGGACGAAGTCGCCAAATATCTGTGCAAAAAAGGGTGGATTTTACTCGAAAAAAGCAAAGATTCTGCGCATGCCATCGAGTGTTTCAATCAGGTATTGGAAATCAGGCCGACCTATTATGACATTTTTTTGAAAATCAATGAGATTCTGCTTGCTCAAAAAGATTTAAGCGGCATTGAAAACAACTTTTGCAGCATGATTGAACGCCAAAAGAAAGCAGTGACGGCCAGCAGTGAGCTGCTTTCTGTTCTGTATCGCGATCACGGGGAATTTCGGCTTCAGAAGTTTAATGATGTGGCTGGTGCGATAGCCTCATACAAACTGCTCAGCGATTTGCATTTTGACAATATTCAGTTTCATCTTTTGCTGGCGCGTCTTTATGAAATGGATGAAAGGCTGCTTCGCGATGCATTGAATGAATATCGCCGATGTCTGGCGCTCAATCTGGAAACATTGCCGGCCCTTTCGGGGCTTGCCCGATGTTATCGCAAACTCGGAATGTTTGATGAATCGTTGTGCACTTATCGCGTGCTCAATGCACTTCATTTTAATGATGAAGAGGGTGATGACATTGTGCGCAATTTTGCAGATACGGAAGTTCCGGAAATTTCTGAAGAATTGTCGAATGAGCTGTGGGCAGCCATTATTCCGGAAACACTCGATATGACACTCGTTCAAATTTTTGCGATATGCAGTGGAATTATTGGGGATATGTTTTCGAATTATCCATCGACGTATGGCATTGATGAGCGGCGTTCCCGAATTGATGTTTCCGAAAATACGACGTTTAACAACATTATTCGGAGTGAGACGCGTGCACTTGGATTTGGTGAGGTTCCGTTGCTGTATCGATGTGAAAGATTTTCCGGGGTGACGAATGCGTTTTTTTCCGAACGGTCATTTCTCATTCATCCGAACTGTCTCAAAGGTCGAAGTCTTAAGGAGCTGTCATTTATGACGGCGAAAGCGATGATGCTGATTCGACCGGAATACTACCTGCTTTCATTGGGGATAAAGAATGTAGAGCTCCTTCTGATGGCGATTATCAAGACGATTCGACCCGATAGTTTTCCCACTTGTACGCTCGATAAGAACCAGCTTCAGGTTTCGGAAAAGCTGGTTGAAAGGCTTTCAGTTGAAGAATGTGGGAAGCTTTATGATTTGATTGATGAAATCAATCGTCACAAAGGATTTAATGTGTTGCTGTTTATGGAATCGGTTGAAGATTTGGCGAATCGGGTTGCACTTTTGTTTTGCGATGATCCGACGATTGTCGAAAAGCTGCTTGGGGAAGAGCCGGCGCCGATCAGTTCGCGCACGATGCACAGTCGCATGAAAACGTTGATGCGCTGGGCGTTAAGTGAAGATTATTTTGCGCTCCGTAAGAAGCTCAATATTGCACTCAAAGTGTAAAATCCTTTGACGAAAAACGCGTATAGTCATAAAATACCGCCCGTTTCTGTGAGCTGAAAATTCAGCTCCTTTTTGTTTTGGTTTTGTTTTAGCGTTTTGTTTAGCCAGGATGATGAGTATTTATCCGCATTTCGCATGACAGAGCCTTAATGTTATCCCCAGGAGATTGAGCATGGCTAAGACTCTTTTTGATTCCAGTGACATTCGTAACATTGCTCTTGTTGGCCACGGTGCCAGCGGAAAGACGACGCTTGGTGAAGCAATCCTTCTTAAAACAGGTGTTACAACGCGTTTTGGTTCGACCATAGCCGGTACATCGACATTCGACTTTGAACCGGAAGAAGTCAAACGTGGCGGTTCCAATGCGACAGCCTTTGCATGGTGCGAATATGCCGGCAAAAAAGTCAATATCATCGACACCCCGGGTGATGGCAACTTCATTTATGACTCCTTCACCGCAATGCGCGGCGCCGATATGGCTGTCGTCGTCATTTCCGCTCCCGACAGCGTCGAAGTTCAGACCGAACGTGCATTTGCCGAAGCCGTTAAACTTGGCCTTGCCAAGATGATCGTCATCAACAAAATGGACAAGGAACGCGCTAACCCCGCACAGTGCCTTGCCGATATCAAAGAAGAACTCGAAATTACACCGGTTCAGCTCCACATCCCGATGGGCGCCGCTGAATCCTTCAAGGGTATCGTCTCCGTTCTCGAAAACAAAGCCTATACCTTCGATGGCAATACCGGCAAATTCAAAGCTGGCGACGTTCCCGCCGAATATGCCGATGCAGTTGAAGAAGCCTGGGAAGCCATTATGGAAGCCGTCGCAGAAACCGATGATGACCTGATGATGGAATACCTCGACACGATGGAACTTTCACACGAACAGTGTATCAATGCGATGCCGAACGCCATTCAGAGCGGCAAACTCGTTCCCGTTCTCTATGCTTCCGCTCTCAACCTCATCGGTATTGAACAGCTCCTCGATATGGTCGTCAAATACGGACCGACCCCGCTCCAGCACGCTGATGTTGAAATCACCCGCAATGGCGCCGACGAAATGATGAAATGCGATCCCGATGGTGCTTTCGAAGCCCTCGTCATTCGTTCCTTCATCGATGAATTCTCCGGCAAACAGAACATCCTCCGCATTTTGTCCGGTAAAGTTCCTGCCGATAACAACGCCATCAATGCACGCCGTGGTGAAACCGAACGTCTCGGCACACTCTATGCCCTCCGTGGCAACAACCGCGATGCTCTCGAACAGGGCGTTTTCGGCGACATCATTGCCGTCGCAAAACTCAAAGATACCAAAACGAATGACACCCTCGGTGCCACGGGCGATGTCGCTGTCAAAGCTATCGTTTATCCTGACCCGATGATGGAATTCAACCTCACCTGCAAGAACAAAGGCGAAGAAGACAAACTCGGCGTTGCCGTCGACAAACTCATCGACGAAGATCCAACGCTCTCCAAGGGTTACGACGAACTCGGCCGCGCTCTTACCCTTAAAGGTATGGGACAGCAGCACCTCGAAATGGCTATCGACAAGATGAAACGTAAATTCAAACTCGAAGTTACGTCTTCACTCCCGCTCGTTTCCTATCGCGAAACCCTCAAAAAACGCGTTCAGAACATCGAAGGTAAACACAAGAAACAGTCCGGTGGTGCCGGTCAGTTCGGTGTCTGCTACATCAATGCTCAGCCTCTTGATCGCGGCGAAGGTTTCAAATTCCTCGATCAAATCGTCGGTGGTGCCATTCCTCGTCAGTTCATTCCTGCCGTTGAAAAAGGTATCGTCAGCCGTATGGAATCCGGCCCTCTCGCTGGTTATCCCGTTACTGACCTCCAGGTCGAACTCATCGATGGTAAATATCACCCCGTAGATTCCAAGGAAGTTGCCTTCCAGATGGCTGGCCGTAAAGCTATCCTCGCCTGCCTCGCTCAGGGCGGCGTTAAGCTCCTCGAACCGGTTTACAAAATGGATATCACGATTCCTTCCGAATCCGTCGGTGACATCATGGGCGATATCACGTCCCGTCGTGGCCGCGTCCTCGGCATGGATCCCGAACACAAGAAGACCGTCATTCACGCCATCTGCCCGCTCGCCGAAATTCAGCGCTATGCACCGGATCTCCGCTCCATGACTTCTGGTCAGGGTATCTTCACCATGGCTTTCGAAGGCTATGAAGATGTTCCCTCCAACCTCGAAGCCAAGATCATCAAGGAATCACCGTTCGGTGGCGCCAAAGAAGAAGACGACGAATAATTTTGGGGCGTGCCTATTTCGCGCCGTACTGCGGTACGGCGCTACATACGGCCCGCTTGAACGCCGCTATCCCGTTGGGATACGCGGCGTTTTCTGTATGGGGAGAGTCCCAATGACTGAGTTTCAGCATATTCCCGTTTTGCTCGATGATGTTTTGAGCGTTCTTGAGCCCAAACCTGGCGACCGTTATCTCGACGTTACGCTGGGTGGCGCAGGTCATGCCTCCGTAGTCGCGAAGCGCATCGCGCCAAATGGCTCCATTACTGGGTTTGATCGAGATCCCGATGCGCAAAAAGCAGCTCGCGAACGACTCGAACCTTTCGGTTTGGATATGACGTTGATTCAGTCTTCATTCATCGAGCTCGACGAACAATTGCGCCAACGAAACATTCCTGATCGTTCGCAAAATGGCGGTTTTGATATCGTGCTCGCCGATTTCGGTCTTTCTTCTCATCAAATCGATTGCATCGAACGCGGATTTTCGTTTCATTCCGAAGCTCCACTCGATATGCGCATGAGTCAGGATGGCGAAACCGCTGAAGAATTCCTCGCTCGCATCGAGGATTCTGATTTGGCCGATATTTTATATCAATATTCTGATATTCGTCAGTCGAGACCACTCGCACGCAAAATCTGTGAACGCGCAAAAGCCGGAGAACTCCATACAACGACTCAGCTTGCGGAACTTTGCTGTGGCATTATGGGCTATCCAAGACCCGGACATCCCCATCCGGCAACGCGCGTGTTTCAGGCCATCCGAATCGCTGTAAATGACGAATTTGGTGCGATAGATACGTTCTTAAAAGAGATTCCCAAATGGATGAAACCCGGCGGAAGACTTGCCGTGATCTCATTTCATAGTGGCGAAGACAGACGTGTGAAGGATGCCATGCATACCTGGCAGTTCCCGTGTACATGCCCGAAAAAACTGCCGGTATGTATTTGCCATAAAGTCCCTCTGGGGCGCGTCATCACTCGCAAGGCGATTGAAGCTTCGCCCGAGGAACTCGCAATGAATTCACGTGCTAGAAGCGCAAAATTGCGAGGTTTTCTCTTCGATTAAGATTTGTTTTCTTTCATTTCCGGCGGCTGTTCATCTTTTTGATTCAAACTGTCGAGCTTTTTCTGAATGGCTTCGTGGGCAAGATCGGCGAGTTTTTGAGCGCGTTCGTGTTCGTTTTCACCCTCAGGAACTTCAATGGGCGAAAGGACATGGACCACTGCGTGGCCTGGGGTGATGTATTTTCTCGTTTTGGGGTTGATGAGATACAAGCCTTCAAGGGCAACAGGAACGATGGGAACGCCATTTTGAACAGCATTATAAAATGCACCGAGTTTAAATGTGCCCATGATGCCTGTTAATGAACGCGTTCCTTCCGGGAAGAATAAACAGCTGGCGCCTTCGGAAAAAGCTTTTGCAACAGACGTTTTCAAGTCATCGAGATGCGATTTGGCGGCTTTACCCCGATAAACCGGAATATGTTTTTCGAGTTTAAGAGCTTTGTTGAGGATTGGGACGCTGAAGAGCTCTTTTTTAGCCAGAAAACGGACGTCACACGGCAAACAACCACACATGACGAGTGAATCGATCATCGCGGTATGATTGGCGACATAAATACAGGATCTGCCTATAAATAAGCCATCTTTGTTTTCGATGTCATAGGTTACGCCGAGTTCTCTGAGCATGTCATTGGCTGTATCAGCGCGCAGTTTATGAGCTTCTTCGAAGCTCAAATGCTGGACGTCGCGAACGTATTGAAAGGCCTTTTTGGCCAGCATTGAATAGTTTTTTAGAATAAGTGTGAAGGAAGACATGGTTCTATCATGGTGGGGCGTATCTGTTAGTACTCTTCGAGTTTGATTTCTTCGACAGTCGTTCGGTCGTATTTTTTCGGATGTAATGCGCGATCGAGTACTTTTGGGTGAACGACGAATGCGTTTGTTCTCGTATTATCCGGTCCGACGACGAGTCCGGCGAGTTCTCCTGATGCGGTAAAAAGGGGATAACCATTGCGAGCCGTGACAGTTGTTGTTCCATACAGATGATCCTGGGTGACATTAAGTGCGTGTTGGGTCAGGCTTTCATAGATGGAATTGGGATTGAGCAGGATAAAGACGACACCGGGAACTGGTTTTTCGGCTTCGTAAACATCCACTGGTGTGATTTTGTCGTTTTGAGGCGTTGAAATCACGGCCACATTTTGTGCATCGTCGCGATAATCGAGTCTTGCTTTGACATTTTGACCAAATATATCAATTTCAAGGGCATTGTGATTGGTCAGCCAGTCGGCGGTTGTCAGATAGAACTGGCGTTGAGAGGACCATATTGAAGTCGACTTTTTGTCTTTATTGAAGTGACTCGAAGCACGCGCCATGTTTGAATTAAACATGCTGTGGTTTTGCTTTTTGGCTTCTGGTTGTGCAGGTTCTTCGACGATTTCATCTTTATTGGTAATGATATCTTTGACTGCTTCTGGTGAAACAGCGACGGCAGCTCCATCGAAGAGAACGCCATCTTTGATGAGGGAATGCATGTTGGGTTGTTTGGCATAAACCCGAAAGACAGATGACGAAAGCTGTTGTTTGAGTTGAGTCTGGTCGGATACAGAGATGGATAGCTGTTTTGCGCTGGTGATCTCGCCTTTGGCGTTTTGAGTGGAAGGCGGTAATTCGGCAAATGCATTTGTCGAAATCATAAAAGATGCGAGAATGATGAAAGGATGTAATTTCATTCGAGTTCTCCTGCGACGTTCCAGCGAAGATATTCAAGGCGTTCGTTTCGATTGGGGTAAGTAGCGCATGCATGCATGAGTTTGACGAGGGCCGCTTCGAGTCGCATTTCGCCGCCGCTGATAGCACCGGCATCAATGAGTACCTGGCTGTTTTCGTACAATTTGAGATCTATTTTACCGACGGCGGCATTGGCAACGAGAACATCAATGCCAAGAGAAGTCGCTTTGGCGACGAAAGGCGCGATATCGCTGTCGATGCAAGGAACTGTTCCGACGCCGAATGGGATTAAAACAATGCCATTGAGTGTGTTTTCGCCGTCGATAAGGCGGTTAAGCATACCCATTTTCATGCCCGGTGTGACGTGAATGACCATGACATTGGCATCGAAATTTGGGCAGCATCTGAAAGGCGCAACGGGTTGACGGATGTGTTTTCCGAGTGTGATGTCGACGCCGAGTTTTGCGAGTGGTTCGCAACCGGGTGAATCGAATGCATGATAAGCTCGAGTGTTGACTTTGCATGAACGACAACCGCGCAAAAAGAGGCCATCAAAGCAAATGCCGACTTCGGGAATGTGAAGTGTCGCGATTTCGATGGCATCGGCGAGGTTTCTTCTGGCGTCGTTTCGCAAAGCACCCAGAGGACGTTGAGCACCGGTTAAAACGACTGGCCGATCGAGGCCTTCGAGTGCAAAAGCCAGAGCTGAAGCCGTATAAGGCATTGTATCGGTGCCATGAATGACGATGAATCCGTCGTATTGATTTCGATTATCGGCAATCAATTTGGCGAGTTGTGCCCATTGTTTTGGACCGATATCGGAAGAATCGAGGTTGCACAGGATGGCGGAATCGATTTTAGCGAGCCCCATATATTCAGGGAGTTGTTCGACGAGAGTGGTGGCGTAATGGCCGGGTTCGAGATGATCCTGACCTTCCATGCCGATGGTGCCGCCGGTATGAATGAGAAGTATTTTTTGCATAGTGTGTATGAAAAAGAAGGTTTGCCGCGTCGTATGCGTGCGTTTGCACGCATAGACCGGCACAAAGCCGTGCCGTATGCGCGTTTTGCGCGCATAGGCCGGCCCTCATATTATTGCAATTATGGGGTAGAACAAATCTTTGAACTATCGTGTGGTCTGAATTTTATTCAAAAATTGGTACAAAATGAAAATATAAACTGAAAATAATTCATAGACGAGGGCGATTTTAGTTGCTATGAAAACGCGCCAGTCGGCTAAAGGCCGATATTCACTTAATTTGGGTTATATTTGGAGACTAAAAATGAAAAAATACCTCATGTTTGCTTGTGTTGCAGCACTTTTTGCGATGACTGGATGCGATGATGGTGATGGTGGGGGTAATGATTCCAAATGCGAAGCGACGGTTTGTTCCGGAAACGATCTCGTCATTTGCAATGCGGATGGTTCCACTCAGATACAGCCTTGTCCGAATGGTTGCGATTCGGCTCTGCTCATGTGCAAAGCAGCCGGTAACAATGGCAATGACAGTGGTTCTGGCAATGGCAATGGTTCTGGCAATGGCAATAAATGTTCAGCGACGGTTTGCAGTGGCAATAATCTGGTTGTTTGCAATGCGGACGGTTCAACGACATCAGTGCCTTGTCCGAATGGTTGCGATAGTGTCGGGCTGAAGTGCAAAGATAGTTCATCTTCAGGAACTGGTGACTTCAAAGTTAATGAAGTGCCCGCATCTCAAAATAACACCACTGGTGCCTCTTGTTCAGAGAGTTTTGTCGAACACTGTGATGGGACCAAAGTCATTTATTGCGGTTATGGCGATGACGACAAACCGGTCGTTTCGATTTATGATTGTTCAGAGTTAGATGGGGAAGATGCAGGGGAAAAATATGAATATACCTGTGCCATAACATTGGATAACGGTAAAAACTACGCAGATTGCGTTGGAAAAACGGATGAAGATGTATGTGAAACTAAGGATTTAGGTACTGAAGTTAATTTCTGTGATTATGATGAGATGGGGTATGAATATGAATATACTTATAGTTGTATGCAATTTAATGATGGAAAAAATCATGAAATTGCAATTGGTGGCAAATATTGTTCAAATCTTTGCGAGGATGGCTGTAAACAGATCAGTTGTAATTCTGAACTGGCTGATGTTTGTTCATCAGATAAGGCATATACGCAGGAATGTTGGGAACTAGCTGACGGGTCGGAAATTTATTTCGCTTATGATTGCAGTTATGATGGCATGACTTGTTATATCGATGACGGTTTGGCTGATTGCGAATAATATTTGAATAAATATCATCAAAAAAGCCGCCAATTGGCGGCTTTTTTGATGGAAATGCATGCAGATAGGTATCGTATTGCCCCTCATCCGCCGCTTTGCGGCACCTTCTCCCAATGGGAGAGCGTATTACCCCTCATCCGCCGCTTTGCGGCACCTTCTCCCAATGGGAGAAGGATGTGTATTTGTTTTACTCATATGAGGGAGTAAAGTCTTGAACGGGGAAAAAATAAGAAAGAACGTTTCAAAGAATTGTTCAGAGTATGTTTAACCGATGATTTTTGCGTCGATGTAATGTGCAGTCAGACAGCGGACTTCGATGATGTCGGCATGAATGGTGTCAGCCTGAACCAGAGACACATCGAGTGTTTCGCGATCGATGGATTCTGAAGACAGAATTGGCGTATTTTTCGATTGAATGAGGATCGTTTCTGCACGAATCAGGTTCGCGCGAATGATATTGGCTTCGATGTGATCAGCGCGAAGAATCTGGACATGAAGAAGATTTGCATGAATTTCGTCGGCATCTTCAGGTTGTTGTGAACTGGAGGATGAATCCGGCAATCGTTCGTGTTCTCTGAGATCCTGAGCGATAAAATTTTCGAGTTCAGAGGCGATTTGGGGGTCGTATGATGGGGTCGAAAGGGCTTCAAGGACTTCATTTAAATCATCTTCGTGATAATCCTGAACCGGTTCTGTCTGTTTCGTTGGAAGTTTAGGATTTTCGCGGAAAAGCGATGAATTGGATTCGATAAATTCTTTGGAATAGCTGGGATTGGATGATGGTGAGTTTGGGTGAACCGATTGGGCTTCCAGAGGGAGACAGATAGACGCGAGAGAAAGTTCAGCTGCTGTCAGTGGCGTATCCATTGAAAGTGAATCGTCTGACGGTGCCGAATTATTCGAAACATCGGATTGAACCGGTTCATCTTTATCTGAAACGTCGTGGGGAGCATGTTCTGCTATATCTGAAGCAGGTTCAGGTAGTTTTAATGATTTTTGGGGAAACAGTTCGTATTGAGTCGATGGAGGATCGGAATCTTTGTATTCATCCTCGCGATCATTATTTTTTTCGAGAGCTGGGAGGTTATTTTCGAGGATGATATCGAGAGATGCTTCGGAATCGGAATTCCAGTAATTCTGTACAGATGCGTCAGACTGTGAGTTCCAGAGGATGATTTCGATTGCTCTGAGTCTTGAATCACCAAATGCCGGGATTTTTTGAAGGACATTATTGGTATAAGCGATTCGGAGGTCGTCCATGGATTGGATGCTTCGTTCGAAGAACATGCGTCTCGCCATGGTTTCGCCAATTCCGGGGATTTCGCAGAGGAAGCAGAAGAAAACCGGGAATTCAGGTTGAAGTTCCTGAATCATGGTGATGTTTCCGGTTTGTATGAGTTCTGTAAAGATGCGAATGAATTTGGGACCATATCCAGCGAAAATACGTCGGATAGGGGACTGTGCAACGAGAACCGATGCTTCGACTTTCCACGAGGAAATTTCTTCGATGGCGCGACGGATGGCCAATGCAAGGGTATTGCTTCGTTTCCCGAGCACGAGAAGGGTATGAAGACGACGCAGTTTTTGAAGAATGTCCTGATTACTCATGATTTGTGATGATTCAGCCGGGACTTTGTCCCGGATTTCAATTTAAGGGGCCAATTTAAGAACAACCCATCGCTTCTAAAATAACAGATTATTTGATTTTAAGAAAATTGTCCGAGAATTGGGATATTTTTGATTACAACTCAGTTTTTTCGCCCGCGCGCCATCGGCGCGCGGGCACTCTAGCTAAGTCGATAACTCGGAAAATAAAAAATTACATTTGAGGTTTTCAATCCGGATGATGTGTCTACAATCCGTCCGTCCAAAATTTCGGGCGTTTTTTTGAACATTAAAACCAGAATCAATGGAAGGTAAATCATGGCTATTATTGGTATCGACCTTGGAACGACGAACTCTGTATTAAGTATTTTTGAAGGTGGCAAACCCGTCGTCATTACGAATGCCGAAGGCAGCAGAACGACTCCGAGTGTTGTGGCATATTCGGAAACGGAAGGAACACTTGTCGGCGATATGGCTCGTCGTCAAAGTCTCGTCAATCCGCAGGGAACCATTTATTCGATCAAACGTTTTATGGGTAAACGCTATGATGAAGTTCCTGAATCGGATAGGAAAAGCGTTCCATACGAAACATGTGATCAGCTCAATGGTGATCTCGGTGTTCGTATCAATGGCAAGATTTATAGTCCGAGTGAGATTTCAGCACAGATTTTGTCCAAATTCAAAACCTGTGCTGAACAGTATCTGAATCAGCCAGTGAAAGAAGCCGTCATCACTGTTCCTGCGTATTTTAACGATGCGCAGCGTCGTGCAACACAAGTTGCCGGTGAAATTGCAGGACTGAATGTCCGCAGAATTATCAATGAACCGACGGCAGCTGCACTCGCCTATGGCGTCGATGAAAACAAAGAAGAAAAAATCGCGATTTACGACTTTGGTGGCGGTACATTCGATATTTCCATTCTCGAAATCGGTGGCGGTGTCATTGAAGTTCTGGCGACAAACGGCGACTCCCATCTCGGTGGCGATGACATAGATCAGGCCATTGTGAACTGGCTGTTGACCTCATTCCAGATGGAAACTGGCATGGATGTTCGCGGTGATGCGATGATCATTCAGCGCGTTCGCGAAGCGGCTGAAAAAGCCAAGATGGAACTTTCTTCGATGGTTCAGACTGAAATCTATCTGCCCTTTTTGACCGCAGATCAAACCGGACCGAAACACCTCAAGAAGATGCTTTCTCGCGCGGAACTCGAACAGCTCATGAAACCTCTCATCGAGCGAAGTCTCGACTGTTGCAAACGTGCATTTGATGATGCCGGTATGAAACCGACGGACGTCGCAGAAGTCCTGCTTGTCGGTGGATCTACGCGTATTCCACTTGTTCAGAGTGAAGTCGAACGCTTCTTTGGACGTGCACCGAATCACAGCCTGAATCCGGATGAAGTCGTTGCCATTGGCGCAGGTATTCAGGGCGGTGTCCTTGCTGGTGATGTTCATGATATCGTTTTGCTCGATGTGACGCCATTGACACTTGGCGTTGAAGCCAATGGTGGACTCATGATTTCACTCATCGAACGCAATACGACAATCCCGACAAAGAAAACGAAACTCTTTAGTACGACTGTCGATAATCAGGAAAGTGTGACGATTAATGTCTATCAGGGCGAACGCAGATTCGCTGCAGAAAATCGTTTTCTCGGCCAGTTCGAACTCAGCGGGATTGAACCGGCTCCGCGCGCCGTTCCTCAAATCGAAGTATGTTTTGATATCGATGCAAACGGCGTGATTCGCGTTTCGGCAACGAATAAAAAGACGAATAAAGAAGAATCCCTCGTGCTCATGGGCGCAGGCGGTTTGTCTGATGAAGAAATTCGTCATGCCGTTGAAGATGCTGAAGCAGCCCGCGAAGCTGATGAAATCCGAAAAGCTAAAGTCGTCGCTAAAAATAAAGCTCAGGGACTCGATTTCAGCATTGCCAGAATGATGAGAGAGCAGAGTGCACTCGCGTCTGAACAACTCATTGCCGATTCCAAAGCCGTTATCGAAAAAGCAGATGCCATGCTCAATAACGACGATGCTACGACTGAAGATTTGGAAGCAATGGCAACCGAATTGTCATCCATCAGCTGCCAGTGGCATGAACTCATTTATGCGAAGGAAAAAGAGGATCGCGAACGCGAAGAGGCCGAAAAAGCTGCTCAGCAGCAACAGCAGCAACCTGGACCTGAACAGCAATAATGTGATTTTGCCGGGAAAATATCCTCATTTTGTATTAGAATGAGGTGTTTTCCATAGCGGGAAGCCATTTATAGCGAGAATTCACATGCCGGAACAGCAACGAAAATTGGGATTTTTCTCATCCATCACTTTTAAACTGATTGCGGCAATGATGCTCATTGCCGTCGTTCCGGTTGTGGCTTCCCTCGTCATTTTTGACCGCATTGCTGCTTTTAACCAGAATCTTCAGCAGGAAGCTGTTGAAAGCATCAATGGCGTGTCCGATGTTTATCGTTCATGGGTCAAATCGGAATCCTCCCGCGTTGAACTCCTGCGGAACAACATTGAGCTTGAAGTCAATTCGTTGATTCACAAGCACAATATTGAACATGCACGCGAAGTTCGCCATAATGCGGGGTTTATTAAAGAACTTCAGGAGCTTTTTAATCGCTATGCGAGCAGCGAAAGCATTGCGCACATTCGTTTGACCCTGAGCATGTCGCCCATCGTTCAGGCCGGGAGTTTTGCGGCTACGCCAACCGGCCAGTACAAGCATCAGGCTTATGTCATTCCTATCGAAATACAAAGCCGATTTAAGACGGAAGCCCTGTTGGAAGAAGTGTCGGATGACGAGGAAATACCAATGCTCGTGGCGTCACCGATTGATGGCGATGACACTTGTGATGTCGATGATGACAATGGTGCGTCGTCATTGCCTGAAAACATCGAAGATACGATGAATCTCGTTCCCGTTTCACAACGGGGAATACAGCTCATTGTCGTCTTTGCGATTGATAGTGTTCAGACGGCCCGATATCAGACACTTGGTGAAAAACGTTATCTTCATGGGACAATTTCGGCGATAGAAAAACATGATGAACTTGGTATGACATCGGTTTATCAGACGGTGTTTTATTCTATTGCCGCCATTGTGTTTATTCTCGCCATTGCATGCGCATTTTTTATTGCATTTCCATTGACCAGACGGCTTGAGGAGTTGACGAGTGCAACGAAGAAACTTGCGGATGGCGATTTGTCTGCGAAAGTGGAAGTGCGTGGCAAAGATCAGATGGCTTTTTTGATGTCCCAGTTCAACGTGATGATCGACGAAGTCAACGCAGCTCAGGAATCGAAAGCTTATATCGAACGCATGCAGGCCTGGCAGGAAGTTGCCCGCCGACTCGCACATGAGATTAAAAATCCGCTCACTCCAATTGTACTCGCCGTACAGCAGCTCGATGGCAAGTTTGATGATTACATCGATAATCCTCAAAAATATCGGAAACTGCTCACCAATGCTGTCGAAATTGTGAATGAGGAAACCGAAACACTGCGCAAGCTTGTCAAGAATTTTAGCGAATTTGCGAGAATGCCGGTTCCGGAAAAGAAAGAGACGAAGTTTTATGATTTTGTGGCGCAGACGATTCAGCAAAATCCCCAGTTTTTGGAAGAAGCCAGGCGCATTACGGTGCATCCCAGCGAAGATTCTGTGCATGATTGCATTATATTAATCGATAATGAGCTGATGCGCAGGGTTATTATCAATATCGTTCGAAATGGCATAGAAGCTTCGAGAAATGCGCATTTTGAACCCGAAATTGATATTTATGTTTTGGCATATAAAGGGGATGGCCGGTTTACGCTCAATCTCCGCATCATCGACAATGGTCCGGGCCTGACCGAAGAGCAGAAGTCGAAGCTGTTTATGCCGTATTTTACGACGAAATCGGATGGAACCGGCCTTGGATTGGCGATTGTCCGTAAGATTGTTGAGGATCATGCCGGTCGAATTTCACTTCATGATCGCGATGACGGGGAACGCGGCACGCAGGCTGATATTATTTTGTGATTTTTGGTTGTGGATCGGCCTGTTTCACACGGCCGATGGTCGGGCTATTTCATACGCCCGACTCGCGCGGCTATTGCATACGCCGCGCGTTTTTTATGTGGTGCACGCCCCCCAAAAAAGCGCGCCCGTATCGCAGATAGGGCGCGCCGCGTGGCGTATCGGCCTGCAGCCGTGCAATCACGGCTACAGGCCGATAGCCGCGCGATCAAAAACAAAACTTATTCAGACAGCCAGGTCTTGAAGGCTTCGAGGTTGTAGTCGCGGCCGAGGAAATTGCGGACCATTTCGTTCGCATCCTGAGCACCACCCACGTTCAGAATCATATCGCGATATTTATGGGCTGTATCGACATTGAGCAAACCGCCGTCGTGGAACGGTTTTGCAAGGTCTTTGGCAATCGCGAGCGACCACATATAAGTGTAATACATCGAGGAATAGCCGTTTAAGTGACCGAAACTTGCGAAGGTATTGTCGTTTTCATACTGTTTGAATGGCGAATACTGGTCGAAAATTTCGTTCTGGCGTCCGAGGAGGTCGATGCCATCCGGATTTTCCGAATGATAGCTGTATGAAAGCATGGCGTAGGAAATCTGGCGCATGTTGAGTACGCCTTTGCCGACGCTTTCAGATTTTTTCATCTTTTCGACGAGTTCCTGCGGAATGACCTCGCCTTTGTCGTTGGTTGCAAAACGTTTGAGGACGTCATAATCCCATGCCCAGTCTTCGAAAAGCTGTGACGGAGCTTCGACGAAATCCCATTCGCAGTTGATGCCGGATTGTTTTGCCCAGTGATGACGGCCGGCAAACAGCTGGTGCAGCAGGTGACCGAATTCATGGAAGAATGTTTCGACATCGCTGTGTTCCATCAGTGCAGGATTGGACGGCGTCGGTTCGGGGAAATTGCAGACGAGCGTGGCGGCCGGGAGTTGCAGGCCTTCGATACCGCTGTACATGCCAAAGCTTGCGGCATGGCCGTATTTGCCCTCACGCGGATGCATATCGAGATAGAATCTTGCGATGAGCGTGTCGCCTTCATAGACGTCGTAAGCTTCGACAGAGCTATGCCAGACGGGGCGATCGGACTGCTGGAATGTCACGCCATAAATGGTGCTCGCGACATTCAGAATGCCGCGTTTGACTTTTTCATATGGGAAATACTCACGAACTGACTGTGCATCGAAGTCGTATTTAGCCTTTTTGAGAGCTTCGATATAATAGAATCTGTCCCATGAATAGAAGCCGTCGGTATCGGGACTGTCGGCTTTTTTCAGTGCCATGAGTTCTTCGATTTCGGCTTTGGCGCGAGGGGCTGTGATATCGGCGATTTGCTTGAGGAAATTGGAGATAGTCGTCGTGTCTTTAGCCATTTTGTCGTAGGCATTAAAGGCAGCCCAGTTATCGAAGCCGACGAGTTTTGCATATTCATAGCGTTCCTGAAGGAGCTCTTTGAAGATTTTTTCATTGTCGGGATATGCGCGGGAAGTGAAGAGTTTTCCGAGTTCTGCTCTTGTTTTTTCCTGTTTTGCATAATTCATGACGGGGAAATAGTCGGTATAATCGGTAGAAATGGTGATCATGCCGTTTTCATCGGGAGCATGAGTGGTCATGAAGTCTGCGGGGAGACCTTCGAGCTGTTCAGCGGTGAACTGAATTGTTCTTCTGTCGTCGCGAATGACTTTGTCGAAATCCTGACCGGATTTAACGATTTTTTCGTCGAGTTCGGCGAGTTGTTTTCTGGTTGCTTCGTCTTTATCGACGCCGGAGAGTTTATAGGCGAGGAGGGTTTTGTCGATGAAACGTTTAGCGCGTGCGTCGAGATTTGAGCTGTCGACGTCGTTGACAGCCGCATAAAGTTTGGGGTCCATCTGGACATCGGTCATGAGTTTTGCGGTTTTTGCGGTGCAGTCTTCTGCAGCAGTACGAACGGCTTCATCCGGATGTGTATTGGCCATGAGCTCTGAAATGCCGAGGTTGCGTTCGAAAACGATATCCATTTCGTTGAGGCGTTCGAGGGTGTTTTCGCGATCGTGTTTGCCGGAAACGGAAATGATTTCATTGCGCAGACGGGCGACGTGATTGAGGTTTGCGTCGCAGATGGCTTTGGCATCGTCAGCAGTTGTAAAAAGAACGGGGAGATCGAGTGATTCAATGCTGTAAACATGTGCTGCTTCAGGAATGGGTGCAACGGGTTCCTGTTTTGAACATCCCGCAAATCCGACGACTGATGCTGCCATTGTGATAACTAAAGGCCAATATTTCATATAAAACTCCTGTCATTGTGTAAGAACCGGTCAATCCGGTGCAAAAAAAACGCGCTTTTCTTAAAGCGTAAATGAGTTTGTGTCGATGTTTTTTTTGTGGGGTTATATCTCAGCCGGGGCTCTGCCCCGAACCCACATGGCAATCGCATTTTTAAACACTACGATTATAAGTGATTTTAGAACTCGACAGACCTTTGTGGGGGAGAAAGCGTTGCATGTCATGTCGTTTTGTGTGGCTTGTATTTGGTTTTATGTTGTTGTTCAGCCGGGAATTGCTTGCGCAGACGATTCATTCGACTGAACAGTGTGTTTAATAAATTGAAGAGATAAAAATTTGCCAGATATTGGCTTTATCTGATAATTTATGAGTTTGTTGTGTCCAAAAAATGGACCAGGAATAAAAATGTCTGAACAGATACACAATTATCAGAGGAAAACGATTTATGCTGGTCAAATGTGACAAGTGCGGTCAGGGATATGAAGTCAATGAGTCGAGGCTTTCACCACAGGGGGCAAGAATTAAGTGTCCTGCATGTGCACATATTTTTCTTGTTCGACTGAACGATGGGAAAGCTGCGGTATCTTCAAGTCCGACACCGGCCCCCACATCGGATACACCATCACTGACTTCCGGGGCTGCCGCAACAAATGCAGCCGAAGAAGAGACCTGGCGCGTTCGACATATTGGATTGACGTATACATTTCATGATTTGACCAGTCTTCAAGACTGGTTGAATTCCAAACCTTCCCTCGCTGATGTCAAAATCGCCAAAGGCGAGGATGACTGGCATGAACTTGGGGATTATCCCAATGTCATGACGACTGAACTCATTACGAAGTTCTTTCCTCTTGGCGATGTTCCCAAATCCGATACAAAAGACAAGGGTTTGACGAATGCAGTGAGTGATGCGGTCGGGGGGACTGGCGCTTTTGATGACCTCCACTCAACTCCTTCACTTCCTCTTAATAATGATCCCGTCAGCACACAGTCCGATCTGAGTACCGTGATCAATGCTGTTCCAAAGAAAAATGCCAGACAGTTGAAAGCCGAAAGAGCTGCTGAAGCAGAAAGAAAGAAAACGATAAATAGAAATATCATTGCGATTAGCGTTATTGTTCTCATCATTGCTGCAGTTGCTATTTATTTCCTTTTGTTTGCAAGATACGGCAAGACTGTTATGGATTACATCCCCAAAGATGAGGCTCCGGTTGCTGCTGAAAAAACAACTGATTTGGGTGTTACGCCAGAAGACTTAAAGGAAATTCATAAGACTGATCCTGAAGATATTGCACAAAAAATTGAAAATCCAGATGCCGTGATAGATGCACCAAAGCTTCCAAGCGATGAAGAACTTCGCGAAATGGCAGAAGCTGAGATTCAGGCTCGATTTGATGAAGCCAAAGCGCTGGTGAAAGACAGAAAATGGCCGGAAGCCCGCGCCACCCTCGAAACACTTGTCAAAGACCGGCCTGAACATATCGAAACACTTCAGCTTCTTCAGCAAACATATCGCGGTCTCGGGTTGAATACAGAGGCTTCTGCTCTTGATGCAACGATTAAAAAGCTTAAAGCTGAAGCCAAGAAAAAAGCCGATGAAGAAGCCAAGGCTGAGAAAGCTGCTAATAAATAATGTTTGTCATTTGCATGTGACAAACATCTACTCACTCGTTATCAGTATTTTTCCCATAAAGTGGGAATATCTTTGAACTCAGGGCCGATTTATAATGACAATAATCGGCCTTTTTTACTTTCAGATAAAGGAAACGGATTTATGCAGTCAAACGAGATAGGATTGTTTGCCGAAGGGCTTTTCTCGTCATTAACCAGGGATGAACTCCAGGCTTTATCGGAATGTATGAAAGTAGTTCAGATACCTGCGGGAGAAATTATTCCATTCCAGAACGGTTTTAATGTTCTGATCAGTGGTGAAGTGAGTGTGCTTCGTGAATCAATGGAAATTGCGCAGCTTCAGCCCGGAGATGGTTTCGGTGACTGGGGGCTTTGGGGATGGATGCAGTCTCGCGTTATGCTTCGCGCAAATACGGAGGTAAAAGCCGGTATTTTTGACGAAAAGAAACTCGAATCGGCGATTGCTCGCAGACCAGATGCCATTTTGCGCGTGCTCAAAAGTATTTCTCGCCTGATGGATTCCCATCTTGAAAATTTGTCGCATCTTCTGCTCGATGCCTACAGTTCGCCATCACAGCATGTCAAAACAACACTCAATGTCGTCGTTGATGGCGAGGAAAAGCATGTTCGCATTGGAACACCACTGTCTCAGCTTCTTCCTGCTGAAATCGATGGAAAAGAAGTTGTTTCCGGCCTTTTCAATCATAAACTGATTTCTCTCAATCGCCCGCTTTACACATCAGGAACCGCAGAAGCTCTGACAAGGGAAGGGCTTGAAGGCCGCAATATCTATCGTTCGAGTATTTCACTGCTCGCACTGGAAGCTGCTCATCGCATCGATCCGAAACTTCGTCTTCGCATCGGGCCAAGTCTTGGCTTTGCGTATCTCTTCGAGATCGATGATATCAATGGGCATAATCTTAAAGAACTCGCCAAAGAACTTCACGCAGAAATGAAAAAACTCGTCGAAGCGGATGTCGTGTTCCGTCGCGACTATTGCTCTATCGATGAAGCAAAAGCCCGTTTCGCTGCACAAGGTTGGGATGAAGCTATCAAACTTCTTCGCAAATCCCGTAACTCTTCGGTTGCACTCGTTTCGTGCGGTGAGCTCTATGCCATTGAAATCGTTCCACTCGTTTCTTCCGCAAAAATTCTCGATCATTTCTGTGTCGTCGAGAATTCCGGTGAACTCATGCTTTATTTCGATTCGAAAGATGTTCACGAAGCTGAAACGCGCAGTCTGCATCCATCAACACTCGCGAAACAGCATGATCTGTGGCTGAATGGCATTGGCTTGACGAGTGTTGGCGCATTCAACGACATTTGTATTGCCGGTGATGTATCCAAAATCATTCGAGTCAGTGAAGGTTTCCACGAAAAACGTATCAGCCAGCTGGCCGATATGATTGCGCATCGAGAAAAACGCGTCAAAGTCGTTTGTATTGCAGGACCTTCGTCTTCCGGTAAAACGACGTTCCTCAAACGTCTTTCAATTCAGCTTCAGGTTAATGGCTTGAATCCGAAATGCATTTCACTCGACGATTATTATGTCGATCGCGAAAAGACAGTTCGCGATGAAAATGGTGAATACGATTTCGAGGCTTTCGAAGCTTTGGACGTCGAGTTGATGCGCGAGCAGCTTCACGATTTGATGTGCGGCAAGACGGTTAAAATTGCGCGTTATGATTTCCAGACGGGGATTAGCCATCACCATGGCGGCCCGGAACTGGTCCTCGGTGATCACGACGTTCTGCTTCTCGAAGGCATTCATGGCCTGAATCCGCGCATGCCGTTTGAACAGGATGATGGTGTATTCCGTATCTTCATCAATCCGATGACATCTCTGCAGCTCGACAATGCAAGTCGAGTCAGTGCTTCGGATATCCGTCTTATTCGCCGTATTGTTCGCGATCGTCACACTCGCGCGATTACTGCGGCATCGAATATTATGCGTTGGCCATCGGTTCGCCGTGGCGAGCTCAAGCATATTTTCCCGTATCAAATGCTGGCGGATGCGGTGTTTAATACTTCGCTCGTGTATGAACTGTCGGTTCTGAAGGTTTATGCTGAACGTTATCTGCTCGAAGTTGACGAGGATTCGCCTGCTCAGCCAATTGCGTATCGTCTGCGCCGTTTGATCGATAAATTCGTTTCGATTTATCCGGAAAATGTTCCGCAGACTTCGCTGCTGCGCGAATTTATTGGCGGTTCGTGCTTTGAGTACTAGACGTGTTTATATGGATTTTTTGTGAGCCTTGCTATTGGCCGCAGGCCAATACGCAAGGCGGCGCGGCCTA
>JAZRWV010000338.1:0-3606 GCA_045599925.1 Myxococcota bacterium | reverse complement strand
AATAGACAACAGACAACTGAAAACAGACAACTGAAAACTGACTACTTCTTATCCGTGACAGTCATAAACACAATGGCACATGCCGTCAGCAAGAACCCAATGATGATAAAAATAGTAAGGGGCTCTCCGAAAATAAGAACACCAATGCAAATCGCCGAGACTGGTTCCATCACTCCGAGAATGGCCGTTGTCGTTGCACCAACTGTTCGGGTGGCATAAGTCATCGTCACGAGAGAACCAATCGTCGGAACAATTCCAAGCCCCAAGACAAGTCCGAATGCTTTCAAATCAGGAATCATTGCAATGCCTTCCGGAAGTGAATGCAAAAAGAATATCAGACTGCCAATGGCAAGTGTAATGAGCCCCAGAAATGTCCCTGATATTTTTTTAATTTTCCGACTGCAGTTGACGATAACCATATAGAATGCGTATGAAAGAGCCGATAAAAACGCCAGTAAAAAGCCTTGCCAGTGGTATTCTGCACTTGCATCCGGTTGGCAGAGCAATACGACACCAATGAATGAAATAACAATCGCAAGCCACTTCTGCCAGGTCGGATATTTTTTCAAAGCAACCATGATGAGTGCAACGAGTACGGGTTCAAGATAAATAATTGTCGTTGCAATGCCCGATGGAATGTAATGATATGAAGTGAACAGCAAAAGACTGCTTAACGAAAAGAAAATGCCAAGTAAAACCAGAAGCCATTTCTGGTTAAACGTCGTTTTCTGATACTTTTTACGTGCTATCACCCAAATAAACATGCAAACCGTCGCAGAAGCATATCGATAAAAAAGCACCGAATCGACGGGCATATGATAATCGTTGAGTAATGGCAGCCCAAACAACGGGTTTGTACCATAGGCAACACCGGATAAAATACCGCACAAATATCCGTAAAACCGTTTCTTATTTGGTTTTGCATCCATAATTTAAGCTTTTTCCAGTGTTTCATTCATATTAAAGCCTGAACTCAATCATTCGCAGACGGCGAATCAGCGCGGCTTTATAATAAACCTGTCTGCATTAGGCAACGTCCGGAACTGCGGAATAACGATTTGAGCACATTTGTTTTTGTCATCAATTAAAGCAATGTGATAGAGACACTTTTCATATTGTCTGTCATGGTTTGGACAGACTAATTCTCTTCAAAACTAAAGGCATTCACATGGTTGTTAAATTCTATCGTCAGGAAGAACAGGTTCCTCTTGAAATGCATAAAGTCCGCATTGTGCAGAAGCTCTTTCTTCCACCAATTGAAGAGCGTCTGAACAAAATGAATGAAGCAGGAAACAATACATTTTTGCTTCAGAATAAAGACGTTTTCATGGACATGCTGACGGATTCCGGTGTGAATGCCATGTCAGATCTTCAGCAATCCGCGATGCTTCGCGCGGACGATGCATACGCAGGCAGCGAAACGTGCAATCGTCTTAAGACTGCGCTTTACGATGTCTTTGGTACGCCCTATTTTCTGCCTGCTCATCAGGGACGGGCTTGTGAAAATATCCTCGCCGAAGCTTATGTGAAACCCGGCATGATTTGCCCGATGAACTTTCACTTTACGACAGCAAAAGCCCATATCACGCGCTGTGGTGGTGAAGTCGTTGAGCTCGTGAGTGCGCGCGGCCTTGAGCCCGTTAATGACATGCCGTTTAAAGGCAATTTTGACATCGATCGTCTGAAAAATCTCATTGCTGAACGCAAAAAAGATATCGCATTCCTTCGCATCGAAACGGGAACAAATCTCATTGGCGGACAACCCATTTCGATGTCTAATATGCTCGAAGTCCTGCATATGTGTCGTCGTGAAGGCATTCGCTCCGTCATTGATGCTTCCCTGCTCCAGGACAACCTGTACTTCATTAAAACGCGTGAACCCGGATATAAAGACGTTCCCATTCGCGATATCATGCATCAGCTGGCTGCAGCATCCGATATTATCTATTTTTCAAGCCGTAAGCTCGGATTCAGTCGCGGTGGTGCTATCATTACGATGCACGAAAATATTTATCGCGAGCTCATGGAATACGTCCCACTCTATGAAGGTTTTCTCACTTACGGCGGTATGGAAGTCCGTTCCATGGAAGCCATGGCTCAGGGCCTCTATGAAACCCTCGATATGGAAATCATTTCTCAGGGGCCGATTTTCATCGAAGCTCTTGTTAATGAACTTGTCAAATACGGGGTTCCAATGATTCAGCCGGCCGGCGGACTTGGCGCACATATCAATGCAACTGCTTTCCTCGAAGGACGTATTCCTTCAAGTCAATATCCGGCCGGTGCACTCGCTGCTGCTCTGTATATCGCCGGCGGCATTCGCGGCATGGAACGTGGTTCCATTTCTGAACAAAGAGAATCCGACGGCACCGAGCGTTATGCGGAACTTGAGCTCCTCAGACTCGCCGTTCCACGCCGCGTCTTTACGCTATCTCAAATCAAATACTGCGCAGATCGCGTCAAATGGCTCTATGACAATCGCGAACTCATTGGCGGACTCCAGTGGGTTGAAGAACCAAAGGTTCTTCGCTTCTTCTTCGGAAGACTCGCGCCTATCGGCAATTGGCAGCGAGACCTCGTGCGCAAGTTCAGAGCCGACTTTGGGGATAGCCTCTGAGATAATTCCAATACTTAATAAAAGAAAAGGCGTTCATTTCTGAACGCCTTTTTTAGTTTATGAGGAAATCACTTATCCGAATCATTAGAAACAATTGGTGCTCGATGTCGTCGAACGCGACGGCGACCTTCATTCTCATCCAAAAGTTCTTGTTTTTCTTCGGTGTTTTTTACTTCAATTGCATCCTGAACAGGAGCCTTGATTTCTTCTAAAGCAGCAGGTGTTTTATCAGCTGCCTTCCTGCGACGTTCGCGTTTGAGGGGGGATGATGAATCACTTTCTGACGTCAAATTGGCTTCTGGCATTGTTTTAACACTGCCATCTGAAACATCAGCCTTCTTTTCTGAGGTTGATGAGACATCATTTGTTGTCTTTTTGGTTCGACATCGTCTGGGTTTTACAGATGTTTCTTCTGCTTTGCCCGGTTGCTCGGATGATTTTGAATGATTCTCTGCCTTGACTTGGTTTTCGGCAATTTCCGAGCCTTTAACCGGCTCTACAACTGGCTTATTTGCGACTTTTTCAATCGATTTAACCGATTCTGAAGCAATTTTATTGGAGTTGTCGACTTTATTCATTGCATCCATCGCCATGTTTTGAACATGTTCTGTCATCTCTTTGACGACTGGATTTCTCGTGGCTCTAAAAAGTTTTCGAACGGGTTTTACTGGTTCTTCTGCCTTTGAAGAGTCTTCTTTTACAATTTCAACAGTCTTATTCTCATTTACTGTTTCAGCGGGTGTGTCTGCCTTGACTTTATCTGGTTTTATTGCAGCTGGCGTAATGTCGAAAGAATTTTGAATATCAAGTGCAATGGTTTGATTTTTATCAGTATTTTGGGAAGCGAGTTCGGGGATAACCTCAGTGCTTTCAGGAACCATTGCTTTTCTTTCGCGTCGCACTCGCTCTCTAAAACTTTTCACTTCCGGTTCTGATGTTGGGGCAGAAATAAGCTCACTGATTTCTTCGGTTCTAATTGAAAGTGATTG
>JAZRWV010000337.1:0-7304 GCA_045599925.1 Myxococcota bacterium | reverse complement strand
AACCGTCTTCATCGAACCAGCAGAACTCGTCGAACTCAACAATGCACTCAGAATGTCAGATTTCAGCATCGAAGCTGAAGAAAACCGGATTCTGCTCATGCTTTCACAAATGGTCGGTGCCCATCGCGAAGCTTTTTTGAGCAACGTGAGGCGATGTCTTTATCTCGATTGCGCAAGCGCAGTTGCCCGATTTGCAATCGATTGCGGATGCCATCTGCCCGACATCAGCGACGACGAGATCGAACTTTATTCGGCGCGGCATCCCCTGCTCGCGCTCAGACACTTTGACCACAAGGAATTCGTCGTTGTTCCGAACGATATTATTCTGCATTCGCCCTCCAGAGCATTCGTCATTAGTGGCGCAAATGCCGGCGGCAAAACCGTGAATCTCAAAACCGTCGGTCTGTTTGCGCTTATGATTCGCGCAGGCATTCCCATCAGTGCCGGTGGTTCTTCGTGTTTTCCCATTTATGAGGATGTTTTTGCCGATATTGGTGACGACCAGTCCATTGCTGAGAATATCTCGACATTTTCCGCGCATGTTCAAAGCCTTGCGAAAGCTTTACCGCAGGCGGGCAATCACTCATTATTCCTGCTCGATGAGCCATTCAGCGGAACAGATCCCGAGCATGCATCACCGCTCGTCATCGCGCTGATTCGCTATTTATATCAGCAAGGAGCTTCGGCATTTGTCACGACCCATTTCGAAAACGTCAAAGCATTTGCGCTCGAAACAGACTGGATTGCCTCTGCAAGCGTCAGCTTTGATCTCGAGCTCATGCGTCCAACTTATCATCTTCAAAGCGGCCATCCCGGAACGAGTGCAGCCTTTGAAATTGCGCAACAACACGGGCTTCCCCTCGCCATTCTCGACGACGCCAGAGAGCAGTACGACGCTAAAGCGACGAGCAATCTCGAACATGCCATTGCAGAACTCGAGAAACAGCGTGTCCGACTTGAAGAAGCCAGAATTCTCGTCTCTCAATCCCAGAAAGAGCTCGATGAAGCCAAAGCGGAAGTCGAGGAACTACGTGAAAAAATGCGAGCTCAAGTTGCGAAGGCACTCGGTTCCGATATCGAATCCGTGCAGGAAAATATTCGAAAGATTAAAGCCCGCGTCAGCAAACTTCGAAGGAAAACATTCACAGCTGAATTCCGTCATGAAACTGAATTACAGGAAAGCATTGATCGCGAAATGAGCGAGCTCGAATCTGATGCCCGCAAAGAAAGCAGTGCAGTGTCGGAGCTCACAGCGCCAGCCTTTACGCCGATGAATGAGCGCGAAATCGTCATCGGTAAAAAGGTTCAGATTCGCCAATATCATAAGAATGCGACGGTTTTGGCCCGTTCAGGGAATCACGTCACACTCCAGCTCGGGATTCTTCAGGTTCATGCACTCATTTCAGATATTGGTTATGCGATAGTTGAAGAGCAACCGGAGCCCACAGCGCGTCAAAAGCGCATAAAGAATGCGAAGATCATCGAGATTAAGCATGAAAATAGTGTTTTGGTCGATGAAACGACCCAGCTGCCCATTATGGCTCAGGTCACGGATAACACACTCGATCTGCGAGGGCTCACAAGTGAAGATGCGCTTGAGCGCACGGAATTTTTCCTTCAGAGCATGCGCGTTCGCGAGCAGGCAATGTGCTATATTATTCATGGACATGGCACTGGGGTGCTCAAGAACTGTATTCGTCAGTATTTAAGTCGTTCGCCGCTTGTTCAAACCACACGACCTGGTCAATATTACGAAGGCGGAGACGGCGTCACACTTGCATGGCTAAAAACCGAATAAATATACATAGCTAAAAACCGAATAAATATAATAATATAATTATATATAATTAATTATTATATTTATTCAAGTGAACAGCATAGTAAAAAACGTCAAAAGCCGGGAAACACCCGGCTTTTGTCATTACCATTTAATATCAGGTTTTTTCGGAGTAGCAGGAGGAGGAGGAGGAGTAGGATTTGTATTAGTAGTAGTTCCGCCGCCGCCACTATTACCACCAGAGGCTTTTTTCTTTGTCTGCTGCAAAGTTACATTCAGGGCGAATGTCGACAAACCGCTTTTCTTCATCTCATTCAACATATCGTTATAATCGACATGTTTCGATTCAGTAGTATACCCCGACATAGAGAATTTCAAGTCGTCGTAAACTTCGCTTTGTTTCAGATAGTAACTGCAAGGAGAAGCTTCGCAGATTTTCTTCCCCTTACGGTCAGTAACCGACACTCCGGAAGGTGCATAAACGATTTTAATTTCGATTTCGGTTGGGTCAGCCTTGGCGAGTTCGACTCTAACCTTACCATTCGTCTGTTTATGGACGAATTTGCAATTTCCCTTATAATCTTCATCAGAGAAGCAGAAGGTTGCAGAGCTGGTTTTGTATCCATCTAAAGAGAAAGAGACAGACTGAGGCAAACCGAACAAGCTTTCTTTATATTTTTGAGAGCAAGGAGTTTTTTCGCAAACGACCATATTGCCATTGAGCATGACCTTTGCGCCGGAGGGCACGGATTCAAAAGTGAATTCATGTTCCGGATCTTCTTTTTCGACGACCTTAACTTCCGTAACGACCGAGGGTTCAACGGGCTCAGGATTTTTCTTCATATAGAGGAAATAGAAAGCGAAAGCGCCGGCGAAAAGCACGAACAGGATGCTGAGCACAATGATAGGAGCATTGCTTTTTTTAGCGGCTGGCTGATAGAGTTCGGAGGAAACGCTGCCGCCGGTCTCGCCAGTATTCTGGTTATTGCTAAAGGGCATTGCGGTCATTTTTGACGAGACATGACCGCCTTCAGGAGTAAGCTGAGGAGCGCCACCTTTAAGAGGAACGGTGCTTTCGAAGTATTCAGCGATCTCATCGAGAGCGGCGCCGAAGGCGTCACAATCGGGATAACGTTGTTCCGGATCGATAGAAATAGCCTTACGGAAGACCTCACCGACCTTACCTTCGAGCAGGAAACCAGCGATTTGGAGTTGTCCGCTGCAGTGAAGCATCATGGCATGGAATGGGTCGCCGGAAACGGCGGGGATACCGGTCAATGCTTCGGAAATGATAAGGGCCATCTGATAGACGTCGATGGCGGGAGAGACGAGCTGCTGTTTAATATATTCAGGAGCGAGATAACGAGGAGTACCGAGGAGCTGCCCGGCGCTTGTCAATTTTGCGACTTCACTTGAATTGATTCGAGCGACACCGAAGTCGAGAATTTTCATCAATTCGTGCTGACCGCGAGGATCGACGAGGTAAAGATTTTCAGGTTTTAAGTCTTTATGAACGATACCGAGTCGGTGTCCCTGTCCGAGAGCTTCGAGGACGGGCCGGAAGAGGACGAACATACGTTTCGGGCTCAGAGGGCCGGCCTCAGTCAGTTCATGGCTTAAGTCATGTCCATGGAGCATTTCCATGGCGATATAAGGCTGACCGGTTTCACCGACGTGACCGAAGTCGTAAATCGAAACGACGTTATTGTGATGAATTTTTGCAGCAATCTTTGCTTCGCGGAAGAATCGCTGAGAGTAGCTAGGATCCACGCCTTTTTTGAGATCCATAACTTTCAGTGCGACATCGCGATCGATGGTCAAATGGTGAGCGCGATAGACGGTTGCGAAACCGCCGACGCCGAGAACGCCTTGAATTTCGTAACGATCGTCGATTTTCATACCGACAGGAAGCGTTGCGACAGGCGCATCCATATCGAGTTCAGGTTCTTCGCTTAATTCTTCTGGTTCAGGAGGCAGGCCAGCTGCTTCTAATTCTTCCGGTGTTAATGCTTTTGTCGACTGAACTACCGAGTCGCCATCCGTCATGATGGCACAAGTGGCATCAGCCTCGACAGGTTCTTCCTTAGGAGCGGACTGAACTGGTGGATTTACAGAGGGAACAGCACCCGAAGTGGGAAGAGAGGGTTTTGGCGAAACAGGAGAAGGAGCAGAAGCCACCGGAGAATGACTTGGACTTCGTCCAAGGGCTGCACCAAGAGAAGAAGAGCCGTTTTCAGACTTTCCGACTTTTGACAAAGCAGAAGGAGCCAAAGCGGGGACGGATTGCGATGGTGACGTTGGCGGACGGCGAATCGACACCGATGGTGGTCGTGATATTCCACCATTGACTTTCGGAACTGCAACAGACGACAGTCTGCCTCCGCCCCCACCAACCGCAGCGCGAGCGCCATGAATTGATGGCCTAGAAACAACATCCTTGCCTTCCGTACTATTCCGGCTCTCAGATGCACCAGGCGGAAGTAATGTTTTTTCAGGACTCTCCACTTCTTTATTCCCTCTTCAAAGAGCCATGAATCAGCTCGTTATCCTTTTGATCATAACACACTACAGCAATTTTCTTCCACAACATTTTTTCAAAACAAGTCAGATACTGTAACAATTCATCCGTGACGCCTGCACATAAAAGCACACATGTCATGGCTCTGTCGTAACCGAATTCTCAAAGCATGTTCACTCCTGCTGATATTCATCCAATCTGTTTCATTTTTCATAATCACTAACAACACAAACCATGTTCCAAGAGAATCAATCCCTGACGGCGTATGGTATCGGATGACTTTCTCAGCCGTTCCGACAGTTCATGAGTCACATTCCAAAGCAATTTAACAGCAAGAGCACCGGATAAAGTCAAACGCTCAAAATCTGCAGAACGAATCACCAGAAGACGACTGACCACCACGGCCCTTACGGTTGCACTTCTCGGCTGATGATCGACCAGTGACATTTCCCCAAATGAACATCCGGCATCAAGATTCGCAATCTTTACGCCGCTATTCGTCACCTCGCAGGCTCCTTCCACCAGAATATACAATTCATCTCCGGCTCCCCCTTCCTCAATGATCGTCTCTCCCGCCTGAACCGTTCTCTCAAACGTTATCGGCATTACCTGAAGCATTTCCTGATAACTCAAATCCCGGAAAAAGCATATTTGTTCAAGTGCCGTTATCCTGCTTTCTGTTTCCAGAGAAGAGAACCTCGCACCGGGATCGGAAATCTCAATACATATTGCAGATGCATCTGTTGTGCACCCATGCTCCATTGCGTAACTGACCAGAAATTCAGCCGCCCTCTGCGGATCCATCGTACGATACAGCTGCGCCAAATGAGTCGCATTCTGAAAACTTGAATACACCCCGCTTGAACAAATGACCAAACGGTCACCCTGTCGCAAGTCGACCTGAAGCGTGTCAATTTCAGCTCCGCCGCTCATACCAAGCGCACGAATGAGACGATTTTTATTCACATTATTGGATGCAGACTCATCATTTCTGCCCTGCGACTTCAAATATTCATATACGGTATGATCTATTGTCAGCTGCCGCCCGGTATCCCCGCGAAGAAGATAAACGCGGTTGTTTCCCACATGCCCGATATAGACCGTTCCATTTGCCAAAAACAGCAAATCAGCCGTTGCAGCCATCCCACGGCCGCCATTGTTTTTCTCAGCCTGCTCAAACAAGTCCCGTTCAGCCCGAATCATCGAACCGCATAGAGAGCTCATCAGCATCTGTCGCGAATCCGGGCGTGAATCCGCCGCCATCCCCTCAATCTGAGCCCGATGAGGTATCAAAAGCTTGACGATGTTTTCACATACGCGTCGGCTTGAAATCGATGCCGTGTCACCTAATCCAGCTGAAAGCACAAAAAATGTTCCTGTCGGATCTACAGCCCAACACTCACTTTTTCCCTGCTGTTCACCATTGCTGTAACCACCAGATCGAACGCGCATTTCAAACCTCCAAACTGCTTTTTTCTTGAGCTGACTCGCCGTACGTGACAAATAGACAAACCAGCACTGCTGTAAAATAACTCAATTCATGCAGTTGCGCAAAATTCCACGGCATAGGTTATTTATCTCATGAAAACAGTCATCCAGCGCGTCAGTTCTGCATCGGTCACTGTGTCCGGTTCCCTGATTTCTCAAATCCAAAAGGGTTATCTCATTTTACTCGGCATCGAAGCCACTGATACGGAAGCCGATCTCAAAACATTAACAGCTAAAATTGCGAAATTACGCATATTTGCTGATGAAAATGACAAAATGAACTTATCCATTCAGGATGTTCAAGGCTCCATTCTTCTCGTCAGTCAATTCACGCTATGCGCACAAACGCGTCACGGAAACAGGCCCGCATTTACCTCGGCCATGGCTCCCGCCGATGCCGATGCGATGTACCAAAAATTCGGCAAAACGCTTCAGGATATGGGAATTCCTGTCCAATACGGCCAGTTTGGAGCGATGATGGATGTTGCGCTAGTCAATGACGGCCCTGTGACAATTCTGCTGGAATCGGTCGACGGCATTCTCACGCACTGATTATTGCTTATGTTTTGCGTCGTCACATTTTGTAACGACGCAAACTCGCCTATGCGCTGTAATGGCGCATACGGCTCGTATTTCGCGCTATTGCAGCGCAATACGCGCGAAATCTATATTTACCCCATCGAACGTGACTTCTGCGCAGCCGCGACCACGAATGCGGCGGCAGCCGCCCGGAATCCCTCTTTTTCAGAAGCCAGCACACCGGCTGCCGTCGTTCCCCCGGGACTCATCACATTCTCTTTCAATACAGCCGGATGCTGTATTTCCAACAATTTTGCAGTACCAAGCATCGTTTCCCGGGCAAGGGCCTGCGCCAAATCGCGAGGCAATCCTTCTGAAACGCCGGCATCGGCAAGGGCTTCCGCCATCATTGCAAACAGAGCCGGACAGCTGCCGCTTAATCCCGTCACGGCATCCATCATCGCTTCCCGGCTCACGAAATGACATGTCCCCGCTCGCGAAAACAATCGCATGATGAGTTCACGCGTTTCATCATTCAGGCGCGAATCATAAACAACCATAGAGCCTTCGCCCACAAGCGCCGGCGTGTTTGGCATGATTCGAACGACTTCACAGCAACCGGCATACGCCCTAAGAGCATCCTGCTTAATTCCAGCAACAATCGAAAGAATGCATTTGGGAATGCCGGCCCCCAGAATACGAAGAACTTCTGAAGCCTGTGCCGGTTTTACAGCCAAAAGCACGACATCACACCGATTCGAAACGACCTCGACATCTGATGTATATTCAGCACGACTGCCCATGATGTCCTTCATCGATTTCAGTGCAGCATCCGACACATCACAGCAAACCACTGGGACCTCCAGCACGTCTTTCATTCCCGAAACGAGTGCCTGTCCCATTTTTCCACAACCAACAACGCCAAATGATTTCATATTGATCCTCTCCACTGCTGAATTCTTTGAATTGATTTGAAATTAGTCTGTTTCCGGACAGTCGATA
>JAZRWV010000336.1:0-5524 GCA_045599925.1 Myxococcota bacterium | reverse complement strand
GCTTGAAATCATACCGCTTCTTGAAGAGCTGCTTATTTTGATGTCGAATGAGAATCCGGCAGAATTTGATCTCAATCATATCGGTTCGCGTTCACTTGCGATGAGTTTACAAAGCTATAAAGCAGCGAGCCAGGAAGTACCAATCTGTAAGGATTCAGAGCCGAATGACCTCATGAATGCGCTTCCCAAGAGCAAACGCCAATGGCAAATCGTTTTGCTCATTGCCCTCGTCATAGCATTGCTGCTCATTCTAGTCTTTAATGGTGTCAGCTGGTTCTATCGTTCCACGCAAGAGAAAACATCCGATGAAATTGCGCAAAATGATAATCAAGAAAACAAGGCATCCAACAAAGCTGATAATGCTGGAAATTCAAATATCGAGGTTGAAGAAGAGACTGAGATTCTTGAGCCTCAACCCTTTAACTATACTTCAGAAGAATATAAAATTTCATTTGATGAAGTACTGACAAAGGATCCTGTTGTTTTCTCAACACTTGAAGACTACTACAATAAGCGATATTCAGCAGCGCTTGCCTCTCTGGAAAGTGTAAAAAAGAAATACTGGAATCATCCAAATTTTGTACGTCTGTACATTTTGACCCAGCGACAACTGAAAAATACCAATGAAACAATAAGAGCGCTGGCGCATTTGCTCTCGATTGAACCCCAGGCCACACGCAATCCAGGCATTGCCAAACTAGCTTTCAACTATTTCGATTCGAAAGAGCATTTTGCCACGCTCAAAGCTCAACTTGAGACTGAGAAGAACGAATATACGGCGACAGCACTTGCATGGCTTATGATTCAGTCCAATTACGATCAGAATGAGACGCGTCTGGCCAGGATTATGGAAGTCTACGAGCTGGAATCCATCAAAAAAGAAAACGTTCCAAACTGGCTGCAGCAATGTGTCAATATCTGGAAACAGCCCAAAGAAGACTGTGAGGGACGCAGAAAGCTTTTCATCCGTCTGACGTCATCCACTACAAATCGTCCTGAAATATACGAATTTGTTCTGGAGCCGCAGAGCAAGCACCATGAGCGTGAATGCAAACAAGGCAAGCAAAAAGTCGACTGTGATGCCTGTCTTCGCAACTGGCTCGAAGAAGATATCAAGAATTATCACAAACAGCTTCAGAAGGAACAAATTGAAAGCGATGCGCAGAATGTTGAAAATTCTGATGCTCTTCCCTCTGATGATTCGCCTAAAGATGTGGATAAGACTAAAGAATAGCGAGC
Source organism: Myxococcota bacterium (assembly GCA_045599925.1). Taxonomy (GTDB): domain Bacteria; phylum Myxococcota_A; class Bradymonadia; order UBA4248; family UBA4248; genus UBA4248. Next base: position 4,285 of record JAZRWV010000336.1, on the reverse strand, counting down.
TGTCGATTAAAATCTGAAGTTGAGCTCAACTGATTTAGCAAAAAAGCCCGTGATGTTTGCATAAATGGCTATGCATCACGGGCTTTTTTATTTCAAACCATCCCCATGTGATGGTTTATCAAACGGATGATTTTTCGTATCCCGGGTGTTTTCCGGTGTGGTGATAGAAGGAATCGCGTCGATCGAGGAGTACATTGATTTCATCAAGTGAAAGATCTTTTGCGCCGCCCAGAATACGGGCATAAATCGATATTTTTGCAAAATGTTCGAGAGTTTCCATTCGATAGTATGCAGTTCTGAGATCACAACCGACAGTTATCGCACCATGAGCGCGCAAAAGAATGGCGTCATGATTTTTCAGATAAGGGGCAATAGATTCCGGGACTTCCTGAGACCCAGGAACAGCGTAAGGAGCAACAGGAACAGACCCCAAAACGCATATTGTTTCGATCATGGCATAATCATCGAGCGGCTTATCTGCGACTGCAAATGCAGTTGACATGGGTGGATGAGCATGAACCACAGCGCGCACGTCACTGCGTTCGGCATAACACCGCAAATGCATTGGGAGTTCAGTGGAAGGTTTTCGGGAACCTTCAATGAGATTTCCCTGACGATCGACGACAATAAGCATTTCCGGAAGAATTTCCCGTTTGCTTACGCCAGAGGGTGTGCACAAAATGCGTTCATTGTCCAGCATGACAGAAACATTGCCGTCGTTGGCTGCGCACCATCCCTGCGTCCACATGCAGTGACAAATGTCACAAAGCTGTTCGCGAAGTTCGTTGTTTTCCATGATTTCACCCATAAAAAAGCGCATTGCGTATCGGCCGAATGGTTATCATTACCTCACCTGACCACCACAGGTGGCCATCCTCTTTCGTTGGAGAAGATATGGCCGATAGCAATGCGAAGCCGGCCGTATGCAATAGGCCGGCAACAATCAAAAAAATACTCTCAGGAACCAAATTGTTCCATAAAGCATGTGAACTGTTTAATGCGTAAATACGGATTAAACTTAAGCGTCCTTTATTGTTTCACCCAAAAGATACCAAAGGACGCCTATCACGGTTCAATTATGATTCAATCAGGCTTGAGAATCAGAATTCGATTCAGCTTCAGCCTCTTCCCTCTTTGCTTCCCTATCTTTTTCGAGCATTGTTTTTCGCCGCACAGCCGTAAGAGGAAGCCCGGCAATCAGGCAGAAAACGCCAATGACAAGACCAAGCAGTGTCGTCCAAAATGCGATCTTGGTTTTGGTATTATCATCAGTTGTAACCGTATTTTTCTCAATAGCATCCTTGTATGGCTGCATTCCTTTCTTTTCATTGAAACCGACGATCTGCTGTTCATCAATCCAGATAGTTGGAGCGCCTTTGAATCCGGATTTGCGGACGTTGTCGAGCATATCCGTCACAGCCTGTGTTGAAGCAGGATCGGTGACACATGCCTTGAATGCATCTTCATTGATGCTGCACTGACGCGCATATTCCAGAAGCTGTCCGGCTTCTTTGCTGGGCTGTTCAAAAAGACAATCGGCAAACTGTGTTTCTTTTTTCTGTTTTTCTGCACAGTAATAGGCGACACAGGCTTCGAGTTGTTTTCCGAGAGGAATTGTCAAACGCGTAAAATTAATTCTATCGCCGTAATCTTCGAGAAGAAGAGAAAGCTGCGGATGTAATTTCCGGCAATGAGGGCAATCAAAGCTGGAAATTTCGACGATATTGATTTTACCGGGTTTATAGAAGGATTTAATGTAATCTGGGACAGGTTCTGTAGGTTCCTGAGCATCAGCCTCAACCGTTTGTGCCGGTTTGGATTCTTCGATAGCCGAGCGAGTTCCCATCGCGATGGGGCCGCAAGCAATGAGGAAATAGAATGCAAGCCACAATGCGGGATGAAGCATTGTTTTTCGGGCATTATCTGCGGCTTCGTCTTCATCGGATTTATTCATGAAGAGGAGTACTGCCGGAATGACAGCAATGATGGCCCAAGTGTCAATGCCCATGCAAAGCCAGCAAAATGCATGAATATGAACCGCCTGAATGATGATAAATGATATGGCTCCGACAGCAGCACAGATAATTGCCAATGGAAGCCAGAATTTCGACAGTGATTTGCCAAAAATGTTCTCTCGTGTTTTGGCAAAGAAAAAGCTCGTCAAGAAGAAGAATGAGTAGGCCAAAAGCCCGATTGTTGGCAGAAATATGCCGTATTTCTGTCCGAAATCAGATTGTGCAACGACAGCACATGAAGCTCCTTCTTCGCAGAATGTGTGAGCAACAAAATAATAATCAACAGCAAGCATTGACGCAAAGAAAAGGGCGCCAAGCGAACAGATGCGAATCGCTGTATAAAGCCAGCCACGAGGAATCTGACGAACGTTCATGAATATGTTCCTGTCTTTTAGTAGAGAGTACCGATGGAATCGTCTCTACCCGATTTCCATCGTGTCGCGCGGTTTAGCAAAACATGCCTCAATTGTAAATGAGTTGTTCATTGATAATGTCAATCATTCTCATCCCAATGCAAAATGACATTGGTTGAATGCGAACTGAGTAACGCAGAAATCATTTTATCCATTTCGACAAAAAAAGACGCCTTTCAGCGCCTTTTTTTAAATTTCAAACGGATTCAATGTTTCAAATTGCGATTCTGGCAATAGCTTCGAGGATGTCATTTCGCATCGCCCCAGGTCTGAGCATCGTGAGTGCTCTTTTGTAATAACTCACGGCGAGTCTGTGGTCTGCTGCAATTTCAGCCAAACGGGCATGAAGAACGATGAAATCAAATGTATTGAATAAATCGACAACTTCATTGGTCAGAGAAAGAGCAAACTGAACATTATCGCAGTTACAAGCCTCCTGGCACCATCCGCGCACCAAATCAAAAGCTTTTGAATCGGAGAACTCAGCACCTCGGTGCATTCCGCGACGGAGATTTTTCAACGCATCGAGATATTGTCCATCCATAGTATCACACCAAAAAAGTGCGATATAAGCATTGGCCAAATCCGGATTTTCATTCACGGCACGAATCGCCAAATCGCGACAGCTACAGTCACAACGGCCGCGTTCCGCGCACATCAGTGCATATTCAGCACAAGCTTCTGCTGTTGGTGTGGAGCAGACAACTTCATACAGCATCTGCATTGCTTCATCATTGTACTCGAGTTTTCTCAACGAAAGAGCGAGCAGTACCCGAGCTTCACAACCTTCACCCGGCAAAGTGCCAGATAGGGCATATTCAGCAGCAGCCTTAGCGCCTTCGAAATTTCCTTCGTCATAAAACTCTCTGGCTCGTTCGTAATGAAGTTGATAATGCGACACACCCCTCTCCACATTTACGCGTTAAATGACAGCCTGTTTCATTAATTCAAATATCCATATTCCGCATGAAATGCCCACTCATACAACAATGGCATTTCATGCGAATCGCACATTAACAACGCGTATAAACAGAGATGAGTTCTGGCGTGCGTTCACGGAATTTACCGATGAATTTTTTCAGAGCATCAAGGCATCCAGGTTCCTGGTCGAGATGAATTTTCTCTGCAAATGCCTCCCATTTATCGAGCATTTCGCGTTCTTTTTCTGTGGGTTCGGCTTTTTTCTGAAGTCTCTGCAGGTTTTCAATCTGGAAAACGTATTCACCGAGTTCGGCAGGAATCTGTCGTCCACAATAAGAAACCGGACCGCATGGTTCCAAACGGCGAGCCCCCATGCCGAGAAGGAATTTAAAAGGAGCACCTGTTATTTTTTCAAGTTCCTTGAACACATCGCCAATATAGATGTTGTCGAAATACAATGTCCCAAGATGTTGTCCAAGACGTTCGAGTTCACCGGCAAGCTCAGTTCCCATCAAAAGATCCTGAGTCATGATCTTGTTCTCGAGAACTTTGGTATCACAGGCATAAAAAGTCAGTTCGTCCTTCATGTTCACCTCAATTTTATTACAGGATGGAAATCATCCACTTGTCTATTTTACGCTTAATCGACCAGCTAGTATAGATGCAATGTGCAATCCTATGAGCAATGTGGTTACTACCCAGCCGGGGCTTTGCCCCGAACCCCACCAAAGGGCTGAGCCCTTTGGAATCCATAATGTTTAAGCTGCGATACCAATATTGCAACTTAAGCCATATTTTCGTTAAGCAGAAATGGGGTCCCGTCCCCATTTCTCAGAAACTTAATTAGTGCCTATATTTCAGTTGATTTGCATTCACCCCGGCTGAATTGTAACCACTTCTGATACAATTCTTGAATTACGCATTGAAAAAATAAGC
>JAZRWV010000335.1:0-1548 GCA_045599925.1 Myxococcota bacterium | reverse complement strand
AATACGGCGGACGAGCGGCGGCTATCATTCCAACAGAGACGTGCCGCGGCACGTCTCTGTTGGAATGATACGCCTCGGATAATATTATATTTCTTCACGCTCGAACCGTTCGACAAAACATTCGTGGGCTTTGCGCTTGCTATAGCTGATGCCGACGATGATGACTTCGCCATAAAAATCTTTGATATCATCGGGATATTTATTTTCACGAATTTGGTCGATGGCAGCTTTGACATCCTGTTTAAATTTGAGTTCGATGACGATGGCCGGGTTAATGGTGAGCGGTCTGGGAATAAGGACGATGTCGGCAAAGCCTTTGCCCGTGGGCATTTCGCGAACGATTTTGTATTGATTTTCAATGGCAATACATAAAACCGAAATGACGCACGAAAGTGCATTCTCGTTATTATAACGAAGGATTGACGTCATATTTTGGTGGGTTTCTTCGACCATGCGTGCGACGGTCTCGTTGTCTTCGCTCAAAATGGCATTGATAAATCGCTGTGAGCGCTGCCAGGGCTTGATGGCATCCGGCCAGGAGCAGAGTTTGAGTGCTGACTTAAAGGCCATGCGCACTTCTTCATTTGGAATAAATACCTCGCTTGTATTGGCATCATATCCGAGATAGCCGATGTGAATCAAGCATGTAAAAGCGTCGTCTTTACATTTGGGTGTGGTAAAAGAATTATCATAAGTGGAAGTATCGACGGGGACGCGGCCACCCGCAATGAGATATTGTACATCGGAATAAATGCCGTCGAGGTCTGCATTGATAAAATCGAGCAGCGATTCAAAAGACGCCGTTGCCGTCCAATAGCTGCCGTATTCGTGGTTTTGCATGGCCTGCACCAGCGAACACGGGTTATAAACATGGGCTTCATTATGAAATTGATAACCATCGTACCAATAGGTTGCTTTGGCTCGATCCATTTGGTACTGCTTGCAAAGTTCATCAACTTCAATCTGTCTAATGCCTACGTATGGTGCTAGCATCAACGGACGAATCATCGTATATTCTTTAAAATTATTGAGCGATGACTGAGTTTTATATTTTTTAACGGGCAAAATACCGGTCAAATAGGCGAGTGCAATATATTTTTCAGAACTTTGTTGCTTGAATAGATCGCGTAAAAAGTGGATCCAGGCATTTTGAGTGACCGTATCATCTGGGCGATTGCGAAAGATAGCATCCCACTCGTCGATAATGATGACAAATTTGGTGCCAGTTTGATCGGCAATGCGAGAAAGTACGACATGCAGCGGTTCTTTTTTGTCTTTGACGATTTTGGGCCAGGCTGTAGCTAGCTCTTTCATAATGGCATCGTGAATGCGATCGATAAAGGCTGTAATATCTTGGCCTGTTGCCATAAACGTCTGCACATCGAATCGAATGACTTCGTACTTGTTGAGGTGCGTTTCAAACGACGGATCTTTTGCGATCTCAAATGGTTCAAACATCGCGTGCGAATCACACGTTCTGCAATAATAGGCTTCGAGCATTTGCGCGGTAAGCGTTTTGCCAAAGCGACGCGATCGACTGACGCAAAT
>JAZRWV010000334.1:0-15450 GCA_045599925.1 Myxococcota bacterium | reverse complement strand
CCAATGTTTCCATTGCCAATCTGATTTATGGCAAGAAAAATTATACGGATATACCAGAAGTCAATGTGACACTGAACTATGCATTGCAACCAGGGCCATATAATCCAGAAAGTCCAGTAATCACAGAGGGTGCTTATGAGTTATCGCTTTCTGAGGCGATTCAAAATGCCGCAGACTACTTAAATCGTTCCCAAAATAATGATTGCTGGATTCCCCTTCTTAATGATTATTACTCAGCAATCAAAGCTGTTTTTACGTCTGATGCTGACAACCGAGAATATGGTGCATTGAATCACATCAACATTGCCTCTGAACAGTGCAGCAACTTAAAAATACTCAATGTATTTTCCTGGATGCACTACAATCATTTTGAGCAGACGGTTGCGCAATACCTTGAAAGCGAAAGAAGACAGGAGCTCATCCATGAAACATCGACAGAATCGCCTTCTTCATATAATGCATTAAACAAGATAACTGGAAATTCAGCATGTGTGTCAACCCCTATTGAAGACATAGATCTTTACAAAACAGCTCTCAGAATTTTTAACTATTACTGGGTGAAAAACAGCAACAATGATGCGCCCTACGATCAGAACCTTGTTACGGAATATTTGAATCCGGAAGACTATTATCTAGCATTTTATGCCGTAAAACCAGTGGCAGCCGAATATGTCATTGATGCTCGCGCAAGTATTGATGTTAAGCCAGAAGACACATTATCGAATTGTGCATCTATTTCTGATGAAAGCTGCAAATCTCCGTGGACGTTGAAGTCGTTTGTTTCTCCAAAAGGATTGCCGGTATCCATTCCATGGATTAAATAATTCATCCAAAGCACGGTGTATTGAGCAAGCGTAGCTTGTGAAATAGCCGTGCTAAGTCGCGCGTATCGTCAGATAGCGCGACAAACCGGTCCGTAGCCGCTTTGGCGGCAAGGACGGTTCCCAAACACTATTCACACATTTTAATTTGAATGGGAGCCGATTGAACATCCAAAGTTCTCGTCGGAAACGCAAAATCAGTTCCTGATTCGCGTACAATACGCATTATTGCAAACATAAACTCTTCCTTGAGTTTGACATGCTGTTTATAGGTCGTATTGCGCGTATAGGCCACAACGATCACATTGAGACTGTGTTCACCAAATTCATTTAAGTGCACGTAATGTTTTCTGGTTTCAAATGAGTCGGGATGACTTTCTATATAATGTTCTATATTTTGAATAATTGTTCGAAGCTGTTCTTCTGTTGTTGAATATAGGACACCAAAGTTGCAGTCCATTTTCGTCTTAACCTTACCGCGCCGGTCGATCTGCATCGTTGTAAGGCTTTGGTTTGGTATTGAAACGAGCGTGTCGTCGAAAGTTCTAATTTTAACGGAACGGATTGAAATATCTTCAACAGTTCCCTGCACACCACCGATGGTAACCCAGTCACCGATTTCGAAAGGATGGTCAAACAGAATGACGAGCGATCCGAAGATATTGGCGATTGTATCCTTGGATGCCAGGGCGATGGCGGCCCCCCCCAGCCCGAGTCCGGCGAGGAGTGAGGTGACGGAATAGCCCATATTCTGGGCGACAAAAAGAATACCGAGTACAAAAAGCGTGATTCGTAGCGCACTCATCAGGATCGGAATGAACATTTCACCGACGCGAGTTCCGCTTTTTTTCGCGTGTTCCGTCGCAATCGGTGTCAGGATGTTTCTGATCAAATTGAGCAAAAACCAGATGAGACACCAAAGACTCACAGCTTCAAGAGCCGTCCTGATGACCCGGAAAAGCTCTCCTCCCCAGGTGGGAACATCGATGATGGCAAGACCAAGTCCGCAGCCAACCGTCACAAAAAACACGTGAAGCGGTTTTTGAAGTGCCTCCATGACTTTTGAAAAATTCTCAGTCAGGTGAATATTGCTGATACTTCTGCGAGGTTTGGGTTCAGATGAGTCGGGATTACTATTTGCTGCAGCTTTTTGGGCTTGATAGAGCTTGCGGTGATGATGAATAAACCAGATCGAAAGCTTGTCTGCGCCAATTCCCAACGCAACAAACAAGATGATGATCAGAACATCTTTAATCGAAATATCTAATAATGAATATTCTAAAAAATCCATCATTTTTTATATATCATCCAAAGGATTAATGCGTTCCGGCAATGGTTCTTTTACAGTTTTATTTTCCTCAGGTTCTGTTGGTTTTATCGTCTGAATGCCGGGCATATTGACGACAGAAGGCTGAAGCCCAAGTTTCTTTTCCTGAATTTGTACCGCTTTTAGACTAAAATTCAAAGCATCTCTAGCAGAACCATTTAATTTAAAAACCTGTACGCCGAAAACGCCGCATTGGCGCTGATCGCGCCAGAAAGTCCAATGGATATAGGCTTTTCCATTTGGTGACCGCATTTCATCCGGAATAGGCATTTTTGGCGATGAGTTCCAGGCGACGTGAATAGCTTCGCTGTCGTAATCGGTAATGCCGCTGGAACGCACCATGCGAACATCTATAACATTTCCAAGACTATCGAGTGTGATTTCCAAAACGGCTTCGAGATCGGGATTGTTCAGGCGCGATCCCGGCTGGCGATATATGGTATCGAGTCGAAGCAGATACCCATGCGCCCAAAGCGGATGAATTTCCTTGTGCATCAGAGCCAGATATTCGGCGACATCTTTTTTATGTGCCAGGGAATTACCCTGCCGACCGATGCCAACGACGGGACCTTCGGCATTATAGGCCGCATCATTTCGTTTTTTCGCGAGCTCAGCAGCCGCAACAAACTTGTTTGTATCGCGTTCTTCAAAGACTTTTTCAGACGTCGAGGCGGATTCTGATAATAAAGCCGGAGCCAGATTTAATGGTGAAATGCGAAGATTTTCCATTGTCAGTGGAGCTGGAGACGGTTCATCGGTCACGGCTTGTGGAGAAGTTTCGACCGGCCCCATATTTTCTGCAACGGCAGGAGATTTGGGGGCGTCGGATGACTTTGCCTTTTTAGGTTCAGACTTTTTCTTTGGTGTTTCGGGCTTTTTTGGGGGTTCTGTTTTTGCAACCGGCTTCTGCATCTTTTGCAATTGTGCAGCTTTTGCAGCCGGTTCTTCATTTTCCATGGGTTTATCCGGGTCATACATCGTCGCTGTCATGACTTCATGTGCTTTGGCTTCGATCCGGAATTGCGCCGAAAAAGCGCCACCGGATTCGCCATCACCACTTGGAAAAACGCCAGCAAAATCGCCGTCAAAGTCGTTAGGTTCGCGGACGATGCCTGAAGATCCGTCATGGACGACGATTTCATACAAACCGGGTTCAAACACCGCATCAAACTGAATTCCAAAATCGCGTTTTGCATGCAGATGCGCAGAAGAAATCAGCGTTTTTGAGCCATCGTCTTCAATGCGATAAAGCTTTGCGGCTTCTGCGTTCAAAAATTCGGGTTTTGATGTGAAAAAGACTGCGGGTTCGATGGCCTGAGCCGGCATGAGTTCAACTGCAGCATCTGGCGCCGGAACCATCCCCGATACGCGAACCGTATGTTCGGGAAGCAAATGCCATGCAATGACACCAATGATAGCAGCATGGATCACCAAAGCTGCGATAGCAGAGGCGCTCCAGCGCCTCATCTGCACGCCTTTTTCGGACTGCTTTGGATTTGTGATCGATGCTTGAGCCATGTCAAAATGAAAAAATGAATGCTAAATCCTTGCTTTTCTGGCGATTTCGAGAATTTCATCCGCAGACCAGAGTTTTCCCTGATTCATACCGGGACACATCTGAGCGGTTTCATCCCAATCGGCTTTTGTCGCGAGATTGCATCGCCAGAATGGAAAATCCCGACACTGCGAAGGACGAAATTCGTAAACGGAACAGCCTTTTCCCTTTTCAAAGAAAATGCAGTGTCCATCCGGAAAATCATCCCTTGCGGTATATGATTCGAGATATGGTCTCATATAATCGCGAATGATCACCTCGCGGGTAAGACCTTGCGTTTCATATAAATGCACGCAAAGTGCATCAAATTCCTGAGGATTAAAATAAACTATCCCAGGCTCGCCACAGCAGCATCTACCGCACTGTTGACATGTGAATTGAAGTCCGTTTTTCCAGAAAGTATTCATAGTTTCAATGTGCAATGTGCAATTTACGTAGCGGCGTCGCATACAACGCCGAAATGAATGCGATGATTTCGTATCGCGTTATTCGTATCGCGTTGGTTTTATACGCCGTGGCGTACGAAATAGATGGCCCCCGATTTCGCCATTAGGCGATATCGGGGGCTCCGCCGATTTCCCCCACATTTTCATCCGCGCCTTTTGGCGCGGCTGGTGCCAATTAAGTTTTAACAGTATGCGCGAGTGCAATGAACGCCAGCCATTCGACTCCGGATTTTTTGAGAATATCGGCGCATGTTGAACCGGTAGCACCAGTTGTCATGACGTCGTCAATGAGCACGACTTTTTTCGCATCAAAACCCTCGGCGACGTGAAAAGCGCCATCGAGGTTGTGCAGACGTTCGTCGCGGCTGAGAGCCGCCTGATGTGCAGTATGTCTCGTCCGCGTCAGCACGTCGTCCCTAAATTCCGTATGAATCTGAGCATCTTCGAGGACTTTATGAAGCCTGACGGCGAAAGTCCATACGGGGTCAAACCCGCGTTCGCGAAGCCGTTTGGGATGCGGGGGCACAGGAATCAGGACGGCGCCTTCGGGAATGAATGGACGAAGCCTGTCCACCTGCTCCGGCAATGAAGAAAGAATGGCCTTTTGAGCCGCATAATCCTCGTGATATTTCCATTTGGAAATCATGCTCTGAACGGCGCCTTCATATCGAAACACGGCGCATGCAGCATCGACGTGTTCGGGGGCATCGACCTGAGGCGCGGCCTCAATGGATGCATAACATTCGCTGCACATCAGCCGCGAAGGCTCCGTAAGCAGCACATCACAGGATGCACAACGCGTCGGCCACAACAAATGTCTGAGAGCATCAAGCGTTTCGATCAACATCGCCAGACCTCCGGTTTACTTATGATACGGCTCATTTTTGAGAATCGTCATGGCGCGATAAATCTGCTCATAGACGAGCACTCTAGCGAGTTCATGAGGAAAAGTCAGGGGTGAAAGCCCAAATACGAGATTGGCTCTCTGGCGTAGACATTCGTGATGTCCAAACGCTCCGCCAATGACAAAAGCCATATCCTGAGACTGCGCGAGCAGACGCCCAATCACTTCCGAAAACTGAACGCTGTTCATCAGTTTGCCACGTTCATCGAGCACAAAAAGGAAAGTCGAAGGCGCGACCAGCTCCATAAACTGACGCGATTCGCGTTCGCGAATCTGCATCTCACTGAGCTTTGGAGACGCCTCCGATTTGAGCTCAATTTCCTGAATATTCAGATAATGCTTGAGTCTTTTGAGGTATTCATCGGCTGCGGCGCGATATGGGGCGAACCGCATTTTGCCGATAGCCATTACAGAAGCAGTCATCAGAACAAAGGTTCGTCATAACTTTCGTCGGTCAGGCGAAGTTCTGACGGAATATCAACGGCAAGACGCGGAGCATCTTTCCAGAGTGCTTCAATATTGTATTCGGTGCGTTTGTGACCGTTAAAAATATGAACGACGACATCGCCGTAATCGAGCAGAACCCACTGTCCGCCAGCTTGACCTTCATTGCTGATGCATGAACGAAGATCGACGACCTCATTATCGATGCCAGTTGCAATACCATCGACATGGCGATCGCTTCGGCCCGAACAAACGACGAGAAAATCCGCGTAATCGCATTTGCCTCGGACATCAATAATGACGGGTTCAATGGCTTTTTTATCAATCGCAGCGTCAACGATAACGCGGGCGACCTGTTCACTCGTATACTCTTCCATACACTCTCCTGAAATTGTTTGTACGGTATCATTCCGCACACTCACCATATACGATTTTTACTGAAATGATGAGAAGAATTTAATTTTCGTCCTATTGGCTTTGCCAATACGGCCGAATTTGGCCGGTCTATTGGCTTTGCCAATACGCCCGGCCCTCATTATTTTTCATTCGCTGCCGCACTGATTTTACAATTCCTCGCGGAAAATCATGCGCCGATAATACTTCAGTTCTTCAATCGATTCGCGGATATCGTCCAGAGCCCGGTGGTGATTCGCCTTCTTGTATGCTTCGAGTTTTGGATACCATCGGCGCGCCATTTCTTTAATCGATGACACATCGACAATGCGGTAATGGAGGTGATGCATCGTCATCGGCATTTCCATGTCGATAAAACGTTTGTCCTGCCAGACCGAATTTCCGCAAAGAGGCGCCGCATGCGCCTCGCAATACTGCGAAATGAATTCAAATGTCAGTCGATCGGCGTCTTCGATTTCGATATCCGATGCGAGTACGCGGTCGACAAGCCCTGAAGCCGTATGGTGTTTTGTGTTCCAGTCATCCATGCCGTCGAGGAGCTCTTTCGGGCGATGAATGGCGAGTTCCGGGCCTTCTGCAACGATATTAAGATCGGAATCCGTGATGAGGGTTGCTATCTCGATGATGCGATCATGTCGGATATCGAGACCAGTCATTTCACAATCAATCCATACTAACGGCTGATGAATGCTAATGGTCATTTTTGTTCGTTTAATCAGTGTTCAGAGGGCCGACTGGATGAATCCATGGCCGTTTTTTTGACATTTTTCCCGACCGGCCCTTTACTCAGCCAGTCGACGCGGCTTTCTGTCACGTTTTTTCACAATTGGCAACATTATATCCATTTTTCCCCCCGGCATCGTTGCTATTCACAATGTTCATCTCCGATTCACTAACAGAATTTTTTCAGCATCTTTCCATCGAACGCGGGCTTGCTCGCAACACGATTATTTCCTATCGACGGGATTTGGAGCAATTTGGCGAGTATCTTGAGGCGGAATCGTGCAAAAGCATTGAGGATATTACAGAAGATCACATTCGCGGATATCTTGAAAGCCGTCTGAATGATGAAGAAAACCCGATCAAGGAGCGATCTTTGGCGCGCAATCTGGTGAGCATTCGACAGTGGATGAATTTTCTGGTTGGAGACGAACTGCTGGAAATCAATCCATCGGAACACATCGAGCTCCCCAGATTTCCGCAAAAAGACCCGGTTTATCTGAATGAATCGGAAGTGGATGCGCTGCTCAAAGCGCCGGATGAATCGACGCCAGAAGGGCTTCGAGACCGCGCCATGATTGAGCTTCTTTATGCGACAGGCATGCGGGTTTCCGAACTTATCAGCGTTCAGATCCGCGACATCGATTTCGACGCAGGCTGTATCATTGCCCACGGAAAAGGCTCCAAAGATCGCATGATTCCGATGGGAGAATGTGCGAATCGATACCTGCGTCTGTATATGGAAAATGCCCGAAACAGCATCCTTTCTGAAGTCAAAACGCACGATGAACGCAAGGAAAAATACATGTTCATAACGCGTCTTGGCGGACCGATGACACGACAGGGATTCTGGAAACTGCTCAAAAATTACGCTTTGCAGTGTGGAATTAAAAAGGCTATATCGCCGCACAAACTCCGCCACACGTTTGCGACCCATCTCATATCGCATGGCGCGGATTTGCTGGCGGTTAAAGAAATGCTTGGACATGCTGACATTTCGTCCACGCAGATATATACGCATGTTTCGCGGGAACGGCTGAAAAGCATTTTTGCCGAACACCACCCGCGCATGCACATGTAAGAAGAGTATTTTCGCACGTATTGCGCAGCAATAGTGCGAAACGCAGGCCGTATTGGCATTTATGCCAACAGGCCGCGCCCCAGACAGGAGAATCCCATGACAACGACCTGGCCCGAACTCTGGTTTGATCTTCCGCTTGCCGTTTTCGACCTTGAAACAACCGGTTTTGATGCGAATACATGTCAGATTATTGAAATCGGCATTGTCCAGTTTTATCGGGGCGAAGTCGTCAAAGTGCTGAACTGGCTCATTGACCCGGAGTGCAAGATTCCGGAGGAAATCGTTCAGCTGACGCATATCAGGCAGGAAGACGTCGACGGGCAGCCGAAACTGCGGGAAATTGCGCCGGATATTCTCGAAGCTTTTGCGGGGCGCGGAATTGTTGCCTACAACATCGGATTTGACCGCCCATTTTTGACGCACAAGCTGGAAGAGCTTGGTCTTTCGTGGCCTTCAGAAAATCCGATTATCGACCCGCTTGTCTTTGCGACGCATTTTTATCCGCGAGAGCGCAACAAACTCGGCATGGTTGCGGAGCGACTGGGCATTTCGCTTGAGGGAGCACACCGCGCATGCAACGACGCCGAAGCGACCGGAAAAGTGCTTTACGCATTCCGTGACAGACTGCCCCCCGACCTCGAAAACCTGCTCATTCTGCAGTCGCAATGGGAACGCGAAAACCTCGAACGCCTTTCGTGGCGCCGTAAAGACAGCGACGGAAGCAGCCTCATCACACAGCAGAACCAGACCAAAGGTCTGACCTCGGCATTTGCCTATGACTCCGAAACCGACCCGCTCAGAGCTTTGTACAGCAAAGTCCCGAATGCCGCACCACGACTGAAATCATAAACATGCATACCCATCACGCCGAAAAGCCCATTGCACGCGATGAACTGCTCATCCGCGAGCTCATCGATGGCAAACGCCCACTTCAGTCCACAATGCGGGAAATCGCCTTTTCATCCGGTTTTCCGGTTTGGACATCCCGAGGTACGGTCATTTTTGCATTTCAAAGCAACGACCCCGGATGGCATGTTTTTGGGGAATTCAACAACTGGCAGCCCTATCCGATGCAGAGAACGTCGACGGGGCTGAACTATGCCGAACTCAGGATTCCGAAAAGTCTCGGACAAAGTCTCATTTATTCCTTTATTCACGAAACAGGCCGTCACATTGCCGATCCCAATGCTCGATGTTTTGGATACGACGAAGACGGAGAATTTTCGTATCTTAAAGCACCTATAAACCGCCAGCATCTGGTGCGGTGGAACGACTTTGAAAGCCCGCAGGGGCTGAAAAAACGCCCATTGCATGTGCTTGTTCCCCCCAACCACGGACCTTATGATGTGCTGTACGTGCATGACGGCCAGAATCTGTTTGCCCCGGACAGCATCTGCGGCGGCTGGCATTTATGCGAAAATATGCAGCAGATAAGCGGTAATTTTCTGGTCGTTGGCATCTGGAACAGCGAAGATCGGATGAGTGAATATACGCATACGGCCGATACGGATGAGGACGGTTATCACGCGACACTCGGGCGAAAATATGCGTCTTTTGTCGAAAAAACCGTGCGACCGTTTATCGAATCGCAGTTTCCGACGACGCATCGTTCCGGCCTGATGGGGTCTTCTCTTGGCGGTCTGATCAGTCTTTATATTTCGAATTGTTATCCGGGGCGATATGACGCCGTATTTGCGTTGTCCCCGACGACCGCCTGGGGACGTTTCGGCAGCGATACGGGGACGATTATCCGCGAATATTATGAGAAAGCGGGCCACCAGAACACATTTTTATACATCGATCATGGCGGAGAATTCCCGGCCGAAGGGATGCCCGATATCCTTGATCAGAAAGTGGCGATTCGCGATGAATCCGGGTGGGCAAGTCCTTATGACAACTGCTGTTACACCTTTGATTTTGTCTCAGCACTTGTCGAAATCGGCTATCGCAGAAATGTGGATTTGTTCTATCAGCATGTTCCCGGAGCACTTCACAACGAAGTGGCCTGGGCATCAAGAGTTTCCAAGCCACTGAAACTGTTCATGAAAAAAGACCAGTAATGGATTGAAAAACAAAAAAAAGCTCCGCAAGGGAGCTTTTTTTTGTTGTCGTTGCGACGAAACAGGCTAAGCCGCGACACGGAAATTGCAATGCATATGGATTAGAATCCCATGCCGCCCATACCGCCCATACCGCCGGCCGGCATTGCAGGAGCTTTTTCTTCTTTTGGAAGTTCAGCAATCATGGCATCCGTCGTGAGCAGGAGGCCGGCGATGCTTGCGGCATACTGCAGAGCACTGCGGGTGACCTTGGCCGGATCGATGACGCCAGCAGCGAAGAGGTCTTCGAATTTATCAGCAGCAGCATTGTAACCAAAGCCATCTTTGCCTTCGCGAACTTTCTGAACGACAATGGAACCATCAACGCCGGCATTTTCGGCGATCTGACGCATTGGTTCTTCGATGGCGCGACGAACGATATCGACGCTGAACTGTTCGTCATCATTGAGTTTAAGGCCATCGAGGGCTTTCTGTGCGCGAACGAGTGCGACGCCGCCACCAGGGACGATGCCTTCTTCAATCGCAGCACGCGTCGCATTAAGAGCATCTTCAACGCGGGCTTTCTTTTCTTTCATTTCGACTTCAGTTGCGGCACCGACCTGAACGACGGCGACACCGCCGACGAGCTTGGCCAGTCTTTCCTGAAGTTTTTCGCGATCGTAATCAGATTTTGTTTCAGCAATGGCTGCACGAATCTGAGCAACGCGAGCCTGAATATCTTCCGTCTTGCCCATGCCATTGACGATCGTCGTATTGTCTTTGTCGATCTGAACGCGCTCGGCTTCGCCGAGGTCATCCATTGTGGCATCCTCAAGTTTCATGCCGAGATCAGCAGTGATGAGACGACCACCGGTAAGGGCTGCGATGTCTTCCATCATGGCTTTGCGGCGATCACCGAATCCCGGCGCCTTGACGGCTGCAACCTGCAAAGATCCGCGCATTCTGTTCACGACGAGTGTTGCGAGGGCTTCATTTTCCACATCTTCAGCAATGATGATGAGCGGACGGCTCTGGCCGGCAACTTTTTCAAGAATCGGAAGAAGTTCTGCCATGTTCGAAATCTTCTTGTCATAGAGAAGAATTTTCGGCTTGTCGTATTCAACGGTCATGCGATCGCTGTTCGTGACGAAATAAGGCGACAGATAGCCGCGATCGAACTGCATGCCTTCGACGACTTTGAGTTCAGTTTCGAGACCTTTGGCTTCTTCAACAGTGATAACGCCATCTTTGCCGACTTCGGCCATGGCTTTGGCAATGATTTCGCCGACGGTTTTATCGGAATTGGCGGAAATCGTTCCAACCTGTTCGATTTCGTGTTCGCTCTGTGTCGGGCGTGCAAGTTTTTTGAGTTCAGCAACAACGGCGTCGACGGATTTGTCGATACCGCGTTTGATGCTCATCGGGCTCTGGCCGGCGATGACAAATTTGACGCCTTCGCGGAAAATGGCCTGTGCGAGCACGGTCGCAGTCGTCGTTCCGTCACCAGCGATATCATTCGTCTTGGAGGCGACTTCGCGAACCATCTGAGCTCCCATGTTCTCGAATTTGTCATCGAGTTCGACTTCTTTGGCAACCGTAACACCGTCTTTTGTAATCAGCGGAGCACCGTATGATTTCTGAATCACGACATTGCGTCCCTTGGGACCAAGTGTGACTTTAACGGCATCGGCGATCTGATTCACGCCGCGAAGTACTTTTTTACGAGCCTGTTCGTCAAAAATAATCTCTTTTGCTGACATGTTGATATCTCCCAATTAGTCCAAAATACCCAGAATATCGCTTTCTTTAAGAATCATATGTTCTTCACCGTCAACTTTGATTTCGGTTCCGGCATATTTTCCAAACAGAACGCGATCCCCTTCCTTGACTTCCGGGGCCACGCGCGAACCATCTTCCAGACGTTTTCCAGCACCAACAGCAATAACAATACCTTCGAGCGGTTTTTCCTTGGCTGTATCGGGAATGATAATGCCGCCGGCACTGCGGGTTTCACTTTCAACGCGTTTAACGAGCACACGATCCTGTAATGGACGAACTTTCATTTGATTCTCCTTCGTTTTATGCATCATTCAGGCACAAATTTTTTGCGCCAGACAACGGAGACGAAAGATTATGCACGCGGTTTCATTCGTCAAGTGAATGGGGTTATTTTTTTTGTGGGCATGGCTATTGGCCGAAGTCCAATACGCCATGCGGTGCGGCCTATCGGCAAAGCCGATACGGCCGCATAGCCGCATAAGAGACGTTAGAGCCGCTCGGCTTTACATTGTATATGTAACATTATATTATAATATGCCATGAAGAATGATCCCACATCCGCTATCATTCGTTTTACAAACCGTTAAGAGTCCCCATGAAACTCAAGCTCATATCCCTTTTTGTGATTGTATTTGCATCTATTATGTTGACGTCTAATGCCTTTGCCCAAAACTGCAACAACCTCAGTGAAAATCCTAACTGGAACTCAGGAATGACGATGATCAGTTCCTTTTATAAGGATGAAAAATACGATCAGGCACTGGATGTTGCCAAAAAACTATATAACATTTGTTCGGTTTCTCCGTCTTTGCTCTATTATATGGGCAACTGCATCGAAAAAAAAGGCGATAAAGAACACGCCCTTATTTACTACCAAAAGGCAAGTGAGAACATCACGCAAATGGCTGTAGAACCAGGGATTTCGAGGCAGATCTGGTATAAACGCTATGAACTGGAACACCCCGAACGCACCGAAGAAAGTGTCAACGCACTCAAACTCAAAGCGGATGAACTCGAAAGAAAAAATATCGAACTCTCGACGCTCAATGCCATGTCCACAGATTCCACCCAAACCTATAAAACCCTGATGTGGACAGGGATTGGTTCCGCCATTGGCGGTGTGATACTCGCCTGCACTGGTGGAATTCTAGTGGGCGGTTTGGAAAAAAACACCGAAATTAAGAACAATAAAGCCCAAATCAAGTCTTCGTACCTTGCCGGCTGGACACTTTTGGGGACAGGTATTGGTTTAACCATCCTCGGCAGCACACTTGCCGGAATTGCAGGTTATCATTATTCAAAGAACCAGACCGATGCTGTTTTGTCCCTGCAGTTTTCCCCGAATGGCGCATCTTTTGAGATGACGTTTTAAGCAGGAGACGACATGACAAAACTCAAGATGTTCCTCTGTCTATTCTTTCTGGTGAACACTTATTTTGTGACAGCCTGTAACGACGAAATCGAAATCGAAAACGTTTCAAAAGGATCTTTTGAATACTGGTGCCTGGTCAGTGGCGGTGAATGGAGGAAAAACAAGTGTATATGTGGAGGCCAAATGTGCAAGGAAGGGGCTTTTTGCCAAAGAGCCACGTTCTCAACCAGCGCCCTTCAATGCACAGCCAAACCCACCGAAATCCCATCCGATATAGAAGATAAGACGACTTCAGAAGATGAGTTCGATTCAGAAGATGAGGCTAATTCAGAAGATGAATAAACACCATCATAAAAGCGACAATCACTTTGAATTCAAACACTTCAGACAAGATGCAATGCCACTCCATAAGCTCACAATATTGACAATCATCATCACCCTATCGGCAGGTCTCAGTGCATGCGAAGTGGAACTGAATGAAGACATCCAAACGCTGTGCGAAGCCAGCGGAGGAGAATTTCTCGAAAATGATGCCTGCAAGTGTGGCGAGGAGGTGTGTGAAAAAGGTATCATTTGCAATGAAGAAATGAAATGTCACGATGGTGTATGCCAAACAGGCGAAGTAAAGTGCAATGAAGGCAAAACCTATACCTGCATTGACGGGAAATGGGAAAATGAAACGATTTGCAGCAATAATGTCTCATGCAAAGATAATAAAGAATGCGGAAATTGTCAGAACGGCAATACGAAATGCGAAGCAGGTAAAAAATATACCTGCAATAATGGCGAATGGGGGGATGGTAAAGACTGTTCTGACAATGCCTCGTGCAATGAAGATAGAACCGAGTGCGGTGAATGCCATACAGGCGACGTAAAATGTGAGAAAAACAAAACTTCGACTTGTATTGATGGCCAATGGAAAAATGAAACGATTTGCCTCAATAATGTCTCATGCAAAAATGATACAGAATGCGGTGAATGCCAGACAGACAGCGTCAAATGCGAAGCGGGAAATATATATACCTGCATAAACGGTGAGTGGGATAAAGGAACTATTTGCGGGAGTAATGCTTCATGCAAATCCAATACAGAATGTGGGAATTGTCAAACAGGAAAAGTCAGATGTAAAGAAGGAAAAACATCGACCTGCATTGATGGGCAATGGACAGAAGAAACGCAATGTCCGAATAACTCATCCTGTGCAGATGAACAGAAATGCAGTTTCTGCGAACCAGACTCAGTCAAATGTATCAATAACACCATCTTTAAGTGTATTAATAATGAATGGAGCCAGGATGTGGCTTGCGCTAGTGGAGCCTCCTGTAAAAGCAACACTGAATGTGGTGAATGCCAAAACGACTCTAAAAAATGTGAAGAAGGTAAAACATATATATGTAATAATGGAGACTGGAAAGCCGAGGCAGCTTGTAGCAATAATAATTCCTGCAATAAAGATAATACAGCATGCGGTGTATGTAAAAACGGCGAACAAAAATGCGAAAATAGTACGCTATCAACATGCAATAACGGAGAATGGAATTCTAAAGCCTGTTCAAACGATGCCTCATGCAGAGATAAAAAAGAATGTGGAGAATGTAAAGATGATACTAAAATAGACTGTAAGAAATTTTTAAACATTAAGAGATTTAAAACATGTAAAAATGGAACCTATAATAATGCAACAGGCCCATCAGACTATGACTATTGCATGTACAAAGCCGATATTAATAATATAAATTGTAGCACATGTTCAACATTTACGCCACATGTTCGACGATTAAAACATGACATGAATTACCGTGAAACAAAAAACAATAGCGCAGTAGCGGTAATTCCTGCAGGTACTGAAGTCATTGTTTATGGCATAACCAACCACAACAACTATAGTTGGTTTCTTATTAAATACAAGCATAACAGCACAGGATATGGATGGGTTGCAGCACAAGATCATAGCGATGGACTTGTTACAGATTGTTCTTCTAACACAGGCTGGACCAACTACACATCATCGCTTGAAAATTATATTAATTCAACCTGTACAAAACAAATTATAGTTACAGACGATGATGTTAACATTCGAAATTCGCCATACATGGATGATAATGTTATCGGCAACGTCAATACAAACCAGATATACAAATATTGTGGCACATCAAATAATGGCGAATGGTATAAAATCATTTATGAAGATCAATTTGCATGGATACATAAAAACCTGGTTAGTATAATTAACTAAATTCCTTACGACCACAAACTGACCTGAATGCGACCAAATCCGGAATAGAACTTATGGAAACGTGGCTGACCGTGACCTTTACGGAATCCGTCGCATCCGATATTATCTATTTGACGTTATATGGAGCATGGCTATTGGCCAAGAGACGCGCGTCTCTACTGGCCAATACGCCACGCCTGACCGCAGCTATTGGCCGAAAGCCAATACGCTACGGCTTTTATAATATGATATTCTCACAAAGTCAGACAGGCTGGTTAAAAATGGATTGCGCACCCCAAATATAGACATAAACCTATCTATAAATATAAGCCG
>JAZRWV010000333.1:0-3318 GCA_045599925.1 Myxococcota bacterium | reverse complement strand
GTTTAAGACCGTAGCCAATTTCGATCATTCCGTCGTCAGAAACGCCTTTAAAGCAGAGGTCGCCGACGACGGGCCATGGTTCGTCATTGAGCATCATCAGCCAAAGTGTGTAAAATAGGCGTTTTGGGGGATTTTTAATGCATCCGTCGAGCATTTGGGAATATGCGGCTTTCATTTCGGGAACGGACTCGCGGTCGATGATTTCCTGCATTTCCGCATTGGATGCGGGGCGAATGGACATGCGTTTGGTCATGACCAGGTCGACCCATTCGCCATCGATGAGTATTTCTGTCGGCTGATACTGCGATTTGTAATGCATTTTGCGGCAACCGGGCACCCACAGTCCCGGATAATAGTATGGAATTCCGAAATGTTCACACAGCTTGATTTCGGCGAGCATTGAAAATGTCCCGATGGAGCGATGGGAAAATTCGGGGGCAAAGAAGTGATAAACACTCGAAAATGCTGCACCAGGAATGATATCGGCAATGGTAATGCCAACGATTTGACCATTCAGATGGTATTGGAGTTCAGCACTCGACGGCAGATGAATAAACATTGATTCCAGCGATTCGCGGCCGTTTCCCTGAACGGAATTTGAATGCTGAAAATCGATATATTTTTTATAAATCTCATATTTTTCGTCGGTAACTTCGGGCTGACCAATCGTGATCTCCATTCCGGCGTTCATATTAAAGATATGGCGTTGTTTTTTTGAAGGTTTGAATTTTTTCGGATCAATGCGCATTGGGATGCATCGGTGGCAATTTTGGCATGCGGAGAGATAAAAAATCTCGTTACTGTGACGAAAACCGCGTTCCATGAGCTGGGCGTGAATGAGATTTGGCAAATCCGGACATCTTATTGCACGAAGAGTTTCCTTCTGTTCTGGCAGATAGACGCATTGACCGACCTCGCAAATCGACATCATTTCGATGAGTTTTTGAATGGGATTCATTATCCGGCCCCTTAAAAGCAGCAAACAAAAAAGCCGCAGTCTTCGAACTGCGGCTTAAAATTTAAAGCATAAAATGCTTAACGTGAGCAGGCTTCAACGCGATGACGGTTGCTTGAGAAGGCCAGTGCATCGAAAACCATAAACCAGTTATTATGATCGATGACTCTTGGATAGAGAGCGCAGGCGGCTTCCACGCGATCGTTGTCAAAGTCCAGTGCCTGCATGAGTTCTTTAACCTGACGGCTTGTAAAGTGATTTGAACGGGCGGCGGCTTTAATGCGACTGAGTTTGTCGGCTTTGAAGTTTGCGCGTTTGATGGAATGAACGAGATTATCGAAATCATTCGGATGCATTCCATGAGTCATAGGATTATGAGGCGCCGGTGGCGGAGGAATTGCCGGTCCATGAGGAGCCGGATGTGCAGGTGAAACCGGTGGTTTCGGAGCAGGAGACATTGGAGCCGGTTTGGCAGGACCATGACCTGCTGGACCTTGCGGACCATGACCTGCTGGACCTTGCGGACCATGAGCATTCTTGTCATCCTTCTTGTTATCAGGCTTTTTGCCGTTATTGTGGGCACCTGGTTTTCCGGGAGCCATCATTCCCGGCTGTCCGGGAGGTGGAGGCGGAACAGGCTGAGCACTTGCAAATGAAGGAACGAGGAATGCGATTCCACAGGCAATACAAAGAGTTTGATACCATTTCATAGTTTTTCTCCTTACATTATGTGTTTAACTAATTGCTATTTCATGTGCATCTCTTCTGAAGCTTCAGAAGATTCACTTTTGTATCCTACATGACAGGTTTGTGCCACTTTTTAACAAAAGTGTTTTTTATCGACGAAGTTCAATATTTGATAATGCCTCATAAGAAGAAAAGCGAGCGTATGCCAAAGGCATAGCGAGCAGTCTGGGCGTATGCCGCAGGCATAGACCAGACATTTAAAAAAAAATAAAAAAAAAGACGTGAACGATTTGACATTCAAAAAGTGTGATTAATGTGGTCGGCTGTCCGCCGGATGTGGCGGATTTTT
The DNA here is from genome assembly GCA_045599925.1 of Myxococcota bacterium. Taxonomy (GTDB): domain Bacteria; phylum Myxococcota_A; class Bradymonadia; order UBA4248; family UBA4248; genus UBA4248. The sequence continues at coordinate 1,327 of JAZRWV010000333.1, read as the reverse complement.
TATGGCTTATGGAGAGAGCAACCGAAAGGTTTGAAACAGCGGCCTGGCCGCAAACATATTTAAATTAAGGAGTACATCATGGGTAAAATTATCGGTATTGACCTTGGCACCACCAATTCATGCGTTGCAGTTCTGGAAGGCAGCGAACCCAAAGTTATCACGAACGAAGAAGGCGAACGCACAACGCCGTCGGTTGTTGCATTCGATGACAAGGGCGAGACGATTGTTGGTCAGTTTGCCCGTCGTCAGGCGACGATGAACTATGAAAACACGATTTTCAGCGCGAAACGTTTCATTGGTATGACCTACAGTGAACGCGAAGACGAAGCCAAACACATGCCGTTCAAAGTTATCCGCATGGGCAATGGTGCGGCCGGTTTTGAAAGCCGTGGCAAACAGTTCACGCCGCCTGAAATCAGTGCAAAAGTCCTCCAGAAACTCAAACGCGACGCCGAAAAATATCTCGGTCAGCAAGTGACAGAAGCCGTCATCACAGTTCCTGCATATTTTAATGACTCGCAGCGTCAAGCGACTAAAGATGCCGGTAAAATCGCCGGTCTGAACGTCCGTCGTATCATCAACGAACCGACGGCAGCTGCTCTGGCTTACGGTCTCGACAAGAAGAAAGACGAAACCATCGCCGTTTATGACTTTGGTGGTGGTACGTTTGATATCTCCATTCTCGAAGTCGGTGACAATGTCGTTGAAGTTATTTCTACGAATGGTGATACGCACCTTGGCGGTGACAACATCGACGAACTCATCATCGACTGGCTCGTCAAGGAATTCAAGAAAGACAGCGGTATTGACGTCAGCAATGACAAGATGGTTCTTCAGCGTCTTCGCGACGAAGCTGAAAAGGCCAAGAAAGCACTGTCAACAATGACGACAACGAACATCAACCTGCCGTTCCTCACAGCAGATGCCACAGGCCCGAAACACCTCAACGTGAACCTGAGCCGCGCACAGTTCGAAGATATGATTTCGAACATCGTTGCCAAAACACTTGATCCCTGCAAGAAAGCCCTTCGCGACGCCAACAAATCCGTTTCCGACATCGACGAAGTCGTTCTCGTCGGCGGTTCAACCCGTATTCCTCTTGTTCAGCAGGAAGTTGAGAAATTCTTCGGCAAAAAATCGAATCACAGCGTGAACCCCGATGAAGTCGTTGCTCTTGGTGCATCCATTCAGGGCGGCGTCCTCGCCGGTGATGTCAAGGATATTCTCCTCCTCGACGTTACACCGCTTTCACTCGGTATCGAAACCCTCGGCGGCGTGACAACCAAGCTCATCACCCGCAACACGACCATTCCTACCCGCAAGAGCG
>JAZRWV010000332.1:0-1633 GCA_045599925.1 Myxococcota bacterium | reverse complement strand
CTTTCAATTCACACTTATCATCGAGAATAACGTTATTTGCATCGCATCCGTTCAACATAGCGAATGCGAAAATCGAGAGAAATAATGCTTTTGAGTTCATATATTTTTTCATATCGGCCTCTTTGTTAAATTCTGAAGTATTTGTTTATTAAAATGTTAAATTTAACGATGCACTCGCGGGCGAGATTTGGAATGAAAGGTCCACATCGTCGCTCAAATGCGTGTATTGGTAGCCGTAAATACCGGCCACAATCGCGCCCGCAACAGCGAGTGCACTGCCGACGCCGAGCACCGTCCAACCGGCAATGTATTTATTGTGAATTTGTATTTCTTTGGGCGTTTTCTCAGATTTTGAGGTCACCGGATTGTCGAGTTCCGATGCAAGAAGACCAATGCCTGTCGCGAGTGTGATGACACCAACACCACCAATGCCTGTGCCAATCCACACACCCATCATCAGATCATCCCGATTATTAATGCTCTGCGATTTCATCATGTCCGATGTCGTTGCCAACTTGCTCGAATCACCTTTTAAATCGATGACCTGTGCATTTAATGACTCATTCTGACTTTTGAGAGCTTCGACAGACTTTTTTGTCTGCTCGGGATTGTCAATTTCGTACCTCGCATACCATATCAATTGGCTCATCTGCGGCGAAGTCGCATATTTATATGTCGACTCCGAAGCTTTATAAATATACTCTCTCGCTTTGGAAACATCTCCTTTTCCTTCAAAAGCCCGCGCAATGTAATATAAATAACTCGGTACATCCGGACAAATCGCGTACAAAGGACGTGCTGCATCGAGTACATCCTCGTAGTTTTGATTATCATACGCGTTCTTCATCGCCGTGATACCATCCATCCACACTGAATTATTATCGATATCTTTACAATTCTGCGCCGACGCCAGCGTTGGAAATGCGATTCCGATGAAAGCCAATGTTGTGACAACCCACTTATTCATTTTTTATCTTCCCCGATACTATCCTGCAAAGTCCCTGAATTTCTTGTGCCAATGACACTATTGGCACAAGAAATTGTTTCGTTTGTTCGGGGATCGGGGGCATAATATGTAAAACACCCGCATGCACACACCTTCCCCTGCATACAACCACACCACTCCTTATTCATAAGCATGCAGATTGTCAAGGCAATTGATTCACGTAACCGTTATCACCCGGCCCTGGAGTTCACCAGACGAATAATGACGAGCTAAATCGCGTAAGAACTCACAGCTGAGCACTCACCACAGTGATGAAATCCACCCACATCTTATGACTTCACACTTTAAATCGCTAAATTTCCCTCTGTAGGACTGATTATGCAAATCCAGTCACCTGCAATAACAACCTTATTTATGGGAGAACCACATGAAAACAAGACGTGAACTTTTATTGATTGCAGGCATTATGGCATGTTTAAGTTGCGCAAGCTGCAACAGCGGCGACGATAATGACGAAACCACCTGCAACGAAGGCAGTTCCATATGCCTCGAGGGCTATTCATGTCAGGAAGTCGATGGCGCTTACGAATGCGTCCCAAATGAACCCCCAAAAAACGGCGACGAAAACGGTAAATGCCTCGTAGAAAACAAATGCAATGGCGAACTCGTTTGCGTAGAAGACAAATG
>JAZRWV010000331.1:0-5988 GCA_045599925.1 Myxococcota bacterium | reverse complement strand
TGATATTTGAGATGCTGTCTTTGTGTATTTGAAAAAAATATGACTGCTTGAATGATTGTGTTTTAGCCATATTAATTGTATAATAAATCGGTTTTTTGAAGTCTCTATACGGCTTATTTTGATAATTTCTGATTCAACCGGATCTGAAACATGAGCGAAATTGACAATCTGATTTCTGGACTTAATAACCTCAACACAAAACCATCATCGAAATCTGGCGCGAGCGGTGATGATTTAGATTTTGATTTTGCGTTTAAAGATGAGGCTTATCCAACTGATGGAACGATTGGAGGACTTCCTTCTTTGAAGAAAACGGAGGCAGGCCTTCCGTCCCCCAAAGTGAATGCAGGCCTTCCGTCCCCCAAAGTGAATGCAGGCCTTCCGTCCCCCAAAGTGAATGCAGGCCTTCCGTCACCCAAAGTGAATGCAGGCCTTCCGTCACCCAAAGTGAGTGTGGGAGAGTCAGACCCAATGGGGACGATGTGCGGTCTTCCTGTTCCTCGGTTTGACAACAGACGTTCAGTTTCTGATGGAGATGTATTTACTTCATCTAAAAGCAATGCTGGATTTCCGTCTGCTAAAATCTCAGGTTTTCCTGCTGCACAATCACCATTGCCTGTTTCTCAGGCTGAATCAGAAATGATGGATTCTGTTCAGAGTTCACAAAAATCAAAACCTACGGTGAATTCAGGATGGATCAGGCAGGGAGAATTTCTATCCGCTGAGTCAGAGAAAAATGATCCCATTGGTTTATTTTCCGATGCGGATATGAAAACGCCAGCACCAGTTGCGGTTCAGATGGTGCGTAATCTGAATGATTCCGCTCTTGGGATTGTTAAAGAAAGTGACAACATTAAAGCGCCCGTTTTAAAGATGGAACACGATGATCCCACTGGTGCATTTAACAAGGCTCACGATTTTGATAATGATTCCGGACTTCCTCTGATGGATGATCCACTTAATCTTGTTGGCAGGACGCCTTCTCAAAATTCTGTGAGGGCAGAAAAAGTGGAGCCGGAATGCAACGATATTCTCAATTTGTTTGGTACCGCAAATCCTTTTGGTGCGTCAGTAGAATCAGAGGAGTCGGCCTCTGTCCCGGAACAGGTTTCTGTCCCGGAGCAGGTTTCTGCATCAGAACATTCACCGGAGCCAGCATTTAAAGCTGCTGATATTCCATTAATGTCTGCACCAGAACCGGTTGCCTCACCTTCATCAGAAGCCCCTGCCGAACCTGCGCATTGTGAAGTCCCCGGTTTTTCCGGTAAGGGTGAAGTGCGTGAAGTTAGGGAAGAAGGGGAGAGTGAAGAAGGGGATGAGCTCGTTTTTGATCTCAATTCTATCAAATCCAATAAAGCCAAAGGAAAAGGAAAGTTTGGGGCATCTTCCTCAAAGGATGTTGCCACGACATCGAGAAACAAAAAACGAACCATTATCATTGGTGTTGTTATCCTGGTTGGTTTATTGATTCTTGGATTTGCTGCATTTTCAAGTTTTGTGTATCACGAGAGTAATGTAACAGAAGACCAGCTGTCTTATGTGCCTTCGGTGACTGCCACCAAGCTGAATTGGGAACTTGTTCAGTATGATCGTCAGGTTGGATATGCCACTTTTTATAAGAACGCATTGGAAAATCTGAAGGATAATGAAATAAGTGCGCAAGAGCGTTCTGATACACAAGGCAGAATTCTCGTTGCTGTTACGCTGGCACATACACGTTTTGATAATGTTTTCCCCGAATCTGAACTTGAAATGCTCGATAGTTCAGTTGTTTCAATTGCTGAGAACTGTCAGTCCTCATGGTGTGCACTTGGACTGTGGAGTTGGGGATTGCTCCGGAATAAAGAAGAACTCATCGCAAAATTTGAGTCCAGAATATCCAAAGAAGATGCGGAACTGAAGAATGTCGTTGAGGTTGCTGTTCATTATTCGCAGTGGAAACCGGAAGAAGAAGCTTATCCAGAGATGAAAAAGCATGGCGAAAAGCTGCTTAGCGAGGTTTCTGATGGCGCGTTGAAATGGTCACTTGTTGCCTGGGTTGTAGCATCAATTCACAGAAAACTCGGTCAGTTTTCTGAGGCTAATACGATTCTAGCCACGATGCATTCGGATGACGATACTAAGTTCTCGTCTGGTGCTGTTCTGCTCGAAGCTGAAATTCAGTTTGCGATGGATAATATTGAAAATGCCATTAAATTAACTGAAATGATTCAGAATAATCAGTATTCAGATGCTGAAGATGTGCTAAGAGCAGAACAGCTCGCTTTTCTTGCCAAAAGCACAATACTTGATGATGAGGAGTTTGATATATCTCTTGATGCCTATTTGAAGAAGAATCTAACTCAGCCAGAAAATATTGATAATGCAGTTCAGACTTGTCTCTATAAAAATAAAAGTGAGTTCTGTAAGAAAACTTTCAATCTGATTTTCGAAAATAATCAGAATAATATGGTTCTTCGCGATGCATATATTCGGATTTTACTCGATAAACTCGGCTATGTGATGCTCATTCGTCCGGATAGCAATTGCCCGAAAGTGGTTCTTCATACGGTGGATGAACTTATTGAGAATGGCATTCAGCAGGAACCTGAGAATGTGGATCTATGGAAAAAGCGGGCTCTTGTGAGTTATGCTCTTCAGGATTATGAAAATGCCCAAAAAGCGCTTCTCGAGGTTGAGCGTGGTAATACCATGATCTGGCAGGGGGCTTTTTTACGGGATTTGATGGAGTATCAGACTGCTCAGGATGATGCTGCAAAGAAAGAAGATATTCGTAACAAGTTGAAAAAATATGCTGAAGATGTTTTTGAGGCAGAAGATGCTGTTTCCCTGGCAATTGCACTCGATTTTGTGGGGGATAAGAAAACAGCAAGTACATTGATATCTCGTGCGGCTCAGCTTCATCCTGAACAAACGCCGATTTTGAATTCATATTTTGATCTTGCGGTAGCATTAAAAGACCGAGAGACTGTTGAACGTGTTAGAAAACAGCTTGAAAAGCGTCATGCATTGTCATCAGAGCATGAGTTTGCTTATTCAAAATTCATTGAAGAAATGGGTGATCCGTCGACCGCGCTCGAAAAAATGCTCATCATGATTGAAAAAGAGAAGGAGGATATTGATCCGACTTATATCGCTTATGTGGGTGAGCTTTTCTTCAAACAGAATCAATGCGAATCGGCGTTGCCGTATTTCATTCAGGCACTAGAACTGAGTGGTGGAAATGATGCGCAGTCCCACTATTATAAAGGTCGTTGTTTGTATCAGAGCAAACAGTTTAGCGATGCACTTAACGAATTTAATGAAGCTGCAAATCAGGATGAAGAGAATCGTTTGTATGAACTTTGGGTTGGACTTGCTTATTCAGGAATGAATCGCGATTCAGATGCTCAGCGTTCATTTACAAATGTCATTGATGACTATCAGTCTAAATCAGATGAAGAAAAGCAGAAAGTCAAGAATGATGTCGTTGCTGATGCTTTGTTCTATCGGGCTGAATTGCGTAAATTCCAGAATCGCAGGACTGAAACACAGGAAGATTATCTTGCTGCAATAGCAATGAATCCAAATGAAGTTCGATATCTTAAAGGATACTCAGTTTTCCTTTATGAGAATGAAATTCTCGATGAATGTGTCAAAACAGTCAACAAAGCGGAGGCACTCTCTAATGGCAGTCTTGATGCCGTGTTGTATTACGTTCGAGGACTTGCCAAACTGAAACTCAATCAACGAAATGAGGCCCTTGCTGAGTTTGAGAAGGCTATAGAAAACGGTTATGCGGAATTGTCTGATTCTGGTATTATTGGGGTTCGTGAGCCTGTTGAAATTTATGAACGAATGGGGTATCTGTATCGTGATCTTGGGCGGAAAGAAGAGGCTCGAAAATCATTGAAAAAGTTTCTCGAAACAACGCAGGTGCTTTCACCAAGTGCTCGCAAGGATGTTCTGTCTGAGATAGATAAGATTTAGTTGCTTTGGGGGATTAGTTTTGAAGCTTCTTGCTGTCGTTGACGAAAAATTAAAGTATGTGCTCGAGCACAATCTTGGATGTGAGATCGAATTTTATCCTTCATGGGATGAGGTCGATGCTTCGCATTTTCCAGGGTATGGATATGTCATCGCAATGGGATGTCTGGTTGAAAATCCCGATACTCCGATTGCGCTTTGTGGCGCTGCAAGTGAAATACGCTTTTTCGGCATTCCTGCTGTTTTTGTCGATGTATCTTTTGAAGCCGGTAACCTCATCCCCAGAGTTTATCCACAAATCAAACTTCTTTCTTATCAGGGAGATCCCGCTCAGTTTATCATTCAGCTTAAAACTACTGTTCCTGAACTTTTTTATGAAAATCCCAGTTTTAGGAAAAGTACATCTTCTGCCATCGCCAATGCCTGGCGACATGAAGAACAATCAGCCCGCGCAAATTCGCTGAGTCATCTTGAGGAACTGAGCGGTCCTAGAACCTCTTCACACGATATTGAAAATAAAGCAGGAAGTGTGTCCGTCCGCAATTTTGTGCTGTCCTCAATTCCGCTTGGAATGAAATCGACATCTAAACTGCCGGAGGTGAACAAACACGAATTTTCAGACTCTTCAGGTTCCTTTCGAAAAAGCGGAATGGGCGATGGACGCCTTACAACAGGGTCTTCTTCAGGCATAGAATTGGTTTTGGCCGATGTATCTTCCGATATTTCGAGCGTCGTCAATTCAGATGAGGTTAAGGAAATCAATGAGGCTTTGCGTTCGCCTTTTGATACACCATTGAGTAGTGGTAATAATGCGGCAATTCACAGCAGTAACACCCACTCTTCCAATTCCCAGTTAATCAAATTGAATGAAAATTCTCAGCTGATTAACAACGAAATCATTCTTAAACGATCGACGAAAGACATACTGCTGGGCACTGTGGAGCCCGGAATCTTATGTCGGGTTATTCAGACTTTGGCGAGAATTGGTTCAACTGGTGTTCTTGAAGTCGTTAACGAATCTCGTTCGGTGAAGTTTGAATTTCGTTCAGGAACTGTTTCTTCAACAAGTCCTGAAACTTTGCTTGTGGGTGTGTTGGGGTGGAATTCTGGTAGCTTTAATTTCAATTCCAGTCAGATGCTTTCGAGCAACGCACAGCCTGTGAGTATCGAAAATCTCTTTAGTGTTGCTGTCAATGAGATTCTGACACTCAATACAATTCTTCGTGCTCTTGAGACTGAATTTAATAACTATATCGGTTTGACCAATTTCTTCAGCATGTCCACTCATTTTCTCAATACAAATGAACAGTGGTGGCAGAAATGCAATGGTTCTGTGAAACTGTCTGAAGTCATGATGTCATGTGGCGTCGATATGGATATCGTATCAAGGGATATTTATAAAGCATGGCTTTGTGATGAAATTTGTTTCATGAAAGAGCCAATTACAAAAACGGTTAAAATTGAGTACGAAAAATTGCGCATTCGTGCTTCCAATCGTGAGCAGTCCAGCCTTTCTAACTTAAATCTCGATAATTCATCAGATTCATCGCATCTCAATATCATTCGCGCTGAACTTCAGCGAGTTCGTTCAAGCTTCGACACAGAGGATGGGTACTCCATTCTCGGTGTAAAACCTGGTTGTGGTACGAAAGCTCTTGATGATGCCTATTATGCTTGGATTAACCGTTATCATTCCGATCGTTTTGTCCGTTTTAAAGATGCGTCATTTATTCGTTTGGCGAATGAACTCGTGATGCTGATGAACGGGACTTATGCAAAACTGTCGAAAAATGAGTGTAAGGGATTTGGTACAGCAAGAACGCTTGCTGCACAGCAAAGTGCCGCAAATAACATCAATGAAACCGGTTATAGTAGCACTCGTATTGGGCCGGGACGGGCTAGAACCAATACTTTGATGAATGATAATTCGCATTCGAAATCAAAATTTGGTGATGCTTTTGATGAGCTGAACGAAAAATCAAGACTTTCTGAAAACAAAGCACAACGCAATGTTATTCGCCC
>JAZRWV010000330.1:0-1191 GCA_045599925.1 Myxococcota bacterium | reverse complement strand
CTTGAACGACAATCTCAGCCTCGTGGTCATGTTTCATGCCACCTGCAGTAACTAGTCGTTTCAAGGCTTCGTTCGTGTTAGCTAATCACGAACTCATCGGGATTTATTCATAGCAGTCATCTTTGCATTCATTGAATTTATCCTTTTCTAGAGGATATTTATCTGCACATTCTTCCGCACACTCACGAAGACACACAAAATCGAATTCAGCGCATTTTTCCTGGCAAGCAAAAACACTTAAACAACTACCTAAAAGAACGAGCGATATCAGAACTTTTTTCATAAATTCACCATAGAAGGCATTTGGCTTCATTACCAAACAAGTCAAATTTATATGGGGTGAATTGAATGTTCAAGTATAAGTTCGCGGGCGTATGCATGCATAGCCCGCGACGCATGGCGTATTGGCGCGCAGAGATGCGTGCCCTGCACGTCTCTGTGCGCCGATAGCCATGCCGCCAAAAATCCGAAAAAATATGCGCCAAATTAACGTCATTGTGTGATATACAGCCGCATTTGCGGCAATTTCGCCGTTTTTTGCGTATCGGACACTCGGCATCGGGCCGTCGACCGATCGTCACTGATATTTGGAGTTTATACATGAACAAAAGGCGTCTTCTCATCACGAGCGGCCTTCCTTATGCCAATGGGGCCATTCATCTCGGACACATGGTCGAAGTCATTCAGACTGATATTTTCGCCCGAGCCATGCGCATGATGGGTCACGAAGCCCTTTATATGTGTGCCGATGACACGCACGGTACGCCGATTGAAATCAGCGCGACAAAACGCGGAATTAAGCCGGAACAGCTCATTGCCGAAGCCTGGGATTCGCATACAAAGGATTTTAAGGGCTTTGATATTGGCTTTACGCATTATTATACGACAAACAGCCCGGAAAATAAGGCGCTTGCATACGAAATTTACGAAAAACTGAGCAAAGCCGGCCTGATTCGCGAAGAGGTTGTCAAACAGCTTTATAGCGAATCGATGCAGCGCTTTTTGCCGGACAGATATGTGAAGGGCATTTGCCCGAAATGCGGTGCCGCCGACCAGTATGGCGACTGCTGCGAAGTCTGCAAAGCCCACTACGACGCACTCGACCTCGTCGACCCGCACTGCGTGCTCGATGGATCCGTGCCCGTCGTTCGCGAATCGCATCATCTGTTCATTTCGCTGAGCACGATGACT
>JAZRWV010000329.1:0-3832 GCA_045599925.1 Myxococcota bacterium | reverse complement strand
TGTCGGCTCTCCAACCCGCGTATTTCATTTGCTCACTGGGCTCTGCGGTTTTCGCCATTCACAGGATGGCGAAAATCCTCGGCCCCTCGGCTTTCCACAGTTTGCGCCTTAAAATTACGTTTTATTCAGACCTTCGTTAAGCTGAAATGGGCCCCCTCTCCCATTTCAGCAAAAGCTAATTAATACCTACATTTCAGCTGTTTTGCATTCCCCCCGTCTGAGTTGTCATTTTATATACAGGTGCCATTCACGCAGGTTTCGTCATCACTGCATTGAGTGACAATTCCGCTGGCCCAGGTTCCGAGCCATCCACATGTTCTAACCGAGGTGGTATTGTTACATTTTTTTGCAATATTGGCCTGGCATTCGTAGCAGGTGCCATAGCTGCAAAATCCACATTCCTGTGTTTTCCAGGTGTAAGTCGAATAATCGCAGATTTTTTGTGTTGTTGCGTTTTCACATGTTGGCATGGTTGAATTGCATTCACCGCAAATGCCGTTGCCTGCACACAGAATATCGCACGTTTTTGATTTCCAGATTCCATTTTCACAGGTTTGTGAGGTTTTGTTGTCTAAGCAGCGTTGAGTACCTGACGCGCATTCCAGGCAACGATTATTTTGACATCCATACTGACAGATGGTTGATAATTTCCAATATCCACTGGTACATGTTTCGAGGGCTCCGGCGGATGAGCAACGGGTGGCATTTTCAGTAGTGCATTTGCAGTCATTTGATGATTCATTATATCCCCAGTTGCCGTTGACGCAAGTCTGGCGTGTATTGGCATTAATGCATTGGGTTGCACCATTTTTGCACAAACCGCACTCTGTTTTGGCTGTACCAGTCACTTTGCAGGAGACGGGGAAGTTTGCATTTGTACTGCAATTTTGAGGTGCAGAATACATAATGCGTTTATATCCGATGTTATCCATTTCATAGCAACGGATATTGTCCTTATTCATATCAGCGCAGGTGCCATAATTTCCGAGTGACATTGTTGCCGGGACGAGCATGGATGTACAGTTGGTATCGAGTTTTTTACCATTCATGCATGTTGTGATGTATTGAGTATCTTTAATTGTGATTTCAAAGTTATGGCAGTCACCGCATGTATTTTGGCCGTTTGTATCAGTTTTGCACGAAACGTTGTCAGCGCAGGTATTGTTGTTATTTTTCCAGCTTCCATCGATGCAGATATATTCCTGGCAAATCTGAGCGGCCCCCTGGTCATATTTTGTAGTTCCATTTTTACATTCACCACATTTGGCTTTGTGTTCAGAAGCAGATTCGGTGCAGGATGTTGCTGAACATTTGTTGCCGGCAACCCAATCACCGGTCTGGCATGTAAAGATGGTATTGTCAGTTCCGCATTTCTGATATGCATTAATGCAGTTTCCGCATGTTCCGGTACTGTTGCAGGAAACATTGTTGCATGCCGTATCATTAATCCACTTACCATTTTCGCATATTTGCGGCTGTCCAATTCCCGAGCTGTTGTTTTTGCATTGTTTTGAGCCATTGATGCATTCGCCGCACTCAGTTCCGCTGCATGAGTTGCTTCCGCAGCTTTTTTGTGTAACCCAGGCGCCGTTTTCACATTTCATCTGCTGGCTGGTATTTCCGTTTGTTTCGCATTTCAGGTCGCCATTTTTGCAAACACCACAGTCTGTTTTTTGAGCGTTGCAAGAATTGTTTTCGCAGCTGATTTCAGTTTGCTGCAGAATTCCGCCTATGCATTTTCTAACTTTGCTCACGTCATTTGTTGTGTTGCAGACATCATTCAGGCAGCTAGCGCAGTTCTTACCGTCATCAGCACATTTTCCAAATTCACAATACTTTTGTGTTTTTTTGTTGTTGTCACCGCAAATGGTTAATATATTATTTTCGCATATTGGTTCGTCGCCTGTGCATGCGTGGGAAATGCACTGGGCACTTCCATTATTTTCCACACATTCATCACATTGCATGGGTTCAAATTTGCCATTGACACATGTCTGGAGGTCGTTTTGGCCATTGCACTTTGTTTGAGTATTCCGACATTCACCAAAGCCCTGGATTTGACCATTTTCGACATGGCAGGAGACGGTTGCTGTTTCATCAGCGGTGACAGGCCAGGTTCCATCATGACATTCATAACGATGACAAATGAATGAATCGTCTTCTTTGTAATTCGAAGCACCGGGGGCACAATCGCCGCAGAGTGTATCGCCGTCTGCTTCCTTTTGGCAGCTTGCGAAGGGGCATGTCTGTACTTCCTGCCATTTGCCATTTTCGCAATGATATTCGACTGCTGTATCTGATTTGAATTCACATTTATATGTATTTTCATTACATTCGGCGCATTTATCGGCAACATTATCGCGGCATTCATTTTCGCAATGATAGTTTTCATCGATTTTCCAGAAGCCGTCATTGCATATATATTTTTGGCATATAAATTGTTCGTTGTTTTCATATTTAATTTCGTCTTTGGAACATTCCGAACATTCTGTTTTATCTTTGATACAACCTGCGTCGCCACAAATTTCGGATGTATCCCATTGGCCATTTTGGCATATATCTATTTGTGTATCGCTGCATTTTTTATTGCCATTCTGGCATTCGCCACATTCTTTAACTTCATTTTGGCCAATTTTGCATGACACATCAGAAGTGCAAACTTGTTCTTCTGCTTGAACCAGTTGTCCGCCTTTGCAAACTAATTTTGTGCAAATAATATTATTATCTTGAGAATAGCCAATCTCTGTTTCATCATTTTTGCATTCACCACAGTCATTGGTTGCATCATTGCAGGCGACAGGTTCCTTGCCGTACAGGCAAGGTTTCTGGTTGGTCCATTCAGCATTGATACATGTTTCTGTAATGCCCTGACCCTCTTCATTATTTGTGCATCTTGTGCTGCCGGTTAAGCATGCTCCGCAGGCATTGACACCGTTTTCCTGTTTGCAGGAAACGGCAACCGGAACATTCTGACCGTCGACTGTTTGCATGCATTGATGGGCTGGATATTGAGTATCATCAGGATCATCCGGATTTTCTTCAGCAGGTTCTTCAATCCATTCACCCGCATGACAAATCTGTGGCGTACAAACATTATCAGTATTGTTAATATATTGAACGGCACCTTCTCTACATGCCGCGCATTGGGTTTCATTTAAGCAGGATGCTTTATGGGTTGCATCACTCATGCAGTTAATGTGGTTATCAGACCATCTGCCGTCTATGCATGTCAGGATGTTTCCGTTTCCTTCGTCATCATTTTCGCATTTCAGCGTGTTTGTTTTGCAATCACCGCAAACATAGATGTCATTTTCGCGTTTGCACGACACTTCGCCGGAGCACTGATTTTGTTCGTCAGTTTTCCACTGGTTGTCTACGCAGGTTTGTGAAACACAGAGTGCATTTGCGTCATTGACATACTGTTTTTGTCCGTCTTCGCAAATGCCGGTATTGGTGTCGCAGGCAGTGAAGCTGGCGTTGCATTTTTTACATGGAACAAAGGGGTCTGCAATTGGTATCCATGAGCCGTCATGACATTGAAATTCACCGGTTCCGTAGGGTTCTACGGTTATGCATGCCTGGGTGTTATGTTCGTATGTTTTGTCGTTGCCCTGGCACTGTTTGTCTTTAACTTCATCAAGTGTGCAACCAGTCAGACTACAAATCATAATAGCGAATAAAACATTTTTTCTGCTCATTGTTATTTCCTTTATGTGCTTTAGAAAATAAAGCATTTATATTTTAACACGTTTGACGGTGTAAGGAAACTCTGAATAAAAATTAATAGCCTTATTTTGTTACTATTCAGCCGGGGGGAGGAAAAAAACAGGGG
>JAZRWV010000328.1:0-4058 GCA_045599925.1 Myxococcota bacterium | reverse complement strand
GGGCCGAGGCTGGCGTTGCGATAACACCAAAGGTTTTCGCCTTCTTTTCCGCCAAGACACGTTGGTTTGCACTGATCGGCGCCATTAATATTGTCGCAGACTTCTGCGCGTCCACCCACTTTCTGGCAATTGTTTTCGCATCCCGTTGGTAGCGGTTCAGTCAGACATACGCCATCCGTGCAACCATTGAGGCATTCCGTATAATCTGCATTCACAGAATAGAGCGTCCCAAGGTCATCTTTTGCACAGGTTTCCACAACGGCTTGATCGATGGGATCGGCGACACTGCCATTTCTGTAACAAGCCTTTACCTCGCCTTCTTTACTGCCCAAACAACTTGGTTTGCACTGTTCCACACCGTCAATCTTTACGTAGATTTTTGCGCGTCCACCGTCTATGATGCAGTCACGTCTGCAATCACCTGATGGCTTTTCTGCGCACAGACCCGTGTCTTCTTCACACCCGCCTTCACACTTTGTCGATTGCGAACTTGCGGAATAAAGTGTCCCGTTGTCATCTTTTACACATATTTCGGTCACAGAGTTGATTGCAGCATTGGGGCCGAGACTGGCATTGCGATAGCACGAAAGGTTTTCGCCTTCTTTTCCGCCAAGACAAGTTGGTTTGCATTGAGCGGCGCCGTCAATCTTTACGCAGACTTCTGCGCGTCCACCCACTTTCTGGCAATTGTTTTCACAGCCAACGGGCAACGGTTCGCTCAGACATACGCCACCCGCACAGCCATTGAGGCATTCCGTATAATCTGCATTCACAGAATACAACGTCCCCAGTTCATCCTTTTGACAAATTTCCACAACGGCTTGATCGACAGCATTGGGGCCGAGACTGGCATTGCGATAGCACGAAAGGTTTTCGCCTTCTTGATTGCCAAGACAAGTCGGTTTGCATTGTTCCTCACCGTCAATCTTTACGCAAACTTCCGCACGTCCGCCATCAATAATGCAGTTCATGCTACATTTTTCAACTGGTTTTTCTGCGCACAGCCCAGTGTCTTCTGCGCACCCGCCTTCACACTTTGTCGATTGTGAACTTGCCGAATATAAAGTTCCCAAATCGTCTTTTACGCAGGTTTCATTCACAGAAAAGACCTCTCTGGAGTCGGGATCCAGACTCATATTGCTATGGCAGGCCATATGGCTTCCTTCTTCACTGCGAAGACAAGCCGGTTTGCATTGTTCCACGCCATCAATCTTAACGCAGACTTCAGGATCACCGCCAACGGACATGCAATTCTTCGTGCACGTTGGTAAATCCTTTCCTATACATGTTCCGCTTTGACTATCACATCCATATTCACAGATTTCGCCTTTTACCCAGGTTTGATTCTGGCAGACGAGAAGCTGCTTTCCATCTGTATCGCATTGAGTAGCATCATTCATTTCACACTCAACGTTCACAGTGACTTTTTCATCGTCGTTACAACCGAAAGCGAACATTGCGACACACGCCAAAGCGCATAAGTATCGATTAAACTTCATTTTTGCCTCTGAAATATATGTTAATAAGCGCGGCTGTATTTCGCGTACGCGAAACAGGCCGCGCAAAAGCGTGGCGTATTGGCCGTAGGCCAATAGCCATGCCCTCAGATCAAACCAAATTTCTTCATGCTCGTAATATCTCCCTCAGAAGTCGACTTTTTCTGCGGTGTTGCGGCAGTTTCCCCCTGGCTGTCTTTATCTTTTTTGACAGCATTTTTGCTCTTTGATACTGCAGGTTTTGACTTGTTCACCACTGCATCCTGTCCAGTTTTGTGTTCATCCGTCTTGCCAGACTTTTGTTCGGCGGCCTGGGCGAGTTTCATTGCAGCAGCCTGTTCAGGCGTATGTTCTTTTGCCGATTCAGCAGGCTGAGCTGTTTTCTGAGCTGTTTTCTGAGCAGCAGGCTGAACTGTTTTCTGAGCAGGTTTCTGTTCTTTTACCGCCTCCGACGGATTGGCTGTAACAGGTTTGAGTTCCGCGAACATTTCAAAGACATGTTTTCCGCTTTTTTCGACAGCAGCAGAGACATCCCTGCAGAAGGATGTTTTGACAAAATCCTCGTATCCATCCATCGAAATTTTCAAATTTTCGGCAGGACAATGGAGCGGAAATTCACATGGAGATTTTTCGCAGACAGGCTTTGTTCCAAGAAAAGCTTTGGCTGTTTCAGGGGCATATTTGAGTTTAACCAGGACAGGCGCGACTTTCTGTGGAATTTTCATGAAAATCTTACCTTGTGTTTTTTCGTAGCTCTGAGCACAGAAACCAGCAAATTCGGCATCAGATTCACAAACCGTCGTTTCGACAACCGCGCCGTTCAGGTTAAAGGAAATCAATTGCGGCAGAGCAAACATCCCCTTTTTATATGAGCGTTCGCAAGGAGTTTTATCACAAATCACGATTGTGTCATTGAGTTTAACCTGAGCCCCCTGAGGCTTAGTATTGAAAGAGAAAATCAATTGAGTATCAGTCAAACTGCTGTTGTTTTGAGATACCGAATTAGTTCTGTGCAGCTGGAATGATTGTCCATTAAGGAAATAAAACACGCCGGCGCCCACGCATGCGGCTAATAAAATGATGAGAATAACGAACACAGCCTTTTTTAATAGAGAGCTGCTTTTCGAAACATTCTCAGAAATATTCCCCGACTGTTCACCGCTCATTTTCTTTGCAGCCAGTGATACAGGCGTTAAATGCCCAGAATTCGTTCTTCTGTTAAAGACCTGCGGATCACCGCCACACAAAGGAAAATCACTATCGAAACAGTCGGCAATTCCATCGAGAGCATCTCCAAATTCTTCACAATCGCGAAAACGGTCTTCAGGTTTTAATGCAATGGCCTTATTAAAGACCTCACCAATTTTACCATCCAGAAGGAAACTAGCCATCTGGAGATCACCAGTACTATGCATCAATACGGCATGATACGCGTCACCAGAAACAGCTGGAAGCCCAGTCAAAGCTTCAGACATAATCAACGCCATTTGATAGACATCAATTGCCGGAGAAACAGTCTGATCTTTGATATATTCCGGAGCGAGGTAGCGAGGTGTTCCCAGAAGTTGTCCCTGTCCGGTTAATTTTGCGATTTTGGAGGAACTGACACGCGCCACACCGAAATCGAGAACTTTAATTGCCTCATGTTTGCTATGAGGGTTGATAATAAACAAGTTCTCAGGCTTTAAATCCTTATGAACAATGCCGAGATGATGTCCCTGCCCCAGTGCATCAATCACAGGTCTGAAAAGAGAATATAGTCTTCTTGGACTCAGAGGGCCACATTCAGCAAGTTCCTGAGCCAAATCCCGACCATGAAGCAGTTCCATCGCGATATAAGGCTGTTTGGTTTCAGCAATATGCCCAAAGTCATAAATATTTACGACGTTGTTGTGACGAATCTTTGCAGCAATCTTTGCTTCGCGAATAAATCGTTCAGAATAGGTCGAATCGATTTCGGCGCAATTATTCATCACTTTAAGAGCAATATCCCTATCGATAGACAAGTGATGTGCGCGATAAACCGTGGCAAAACCACCCGTTCCAACCACACCGAGGATCTTGAAACGTCCATCGATTTCCATGCCATCCGGCAACAGTGTACCATTGGGTAACGTCTTTTCCTCAATGCCTTCGAACGTGTCGGCTCGTTTTTTAAGTTCTTCTGAAGACAAAACCCGCGTCGAACGCACCAAACTGCCATCAGCTTTCTTTTTGACATTGACCGTTTTGGAGTTCGTCACAGACTTATCCTTTGCCCCCTCCTGCTCTCCAGAAAAATTTATTGAAGAAGAAACAACCTTCGATTTGGAACTTGCTTCTTCTAAGGATGAATGATGAAGCTTTGAGTTATGACTATTATCCGAATTTAGCTCCAAACTCTTGGAATTCGATTTGGAACTTGCTTCACCTAAGGATGAATGATGAAGCTTTGCGTTATAGCTGCTATCCGGATTTAGCATTAAGCTCTTGGAATTCGATTTTAATTTGGAACTTCCACTTCCAAGTTTGGAACTTCCACTTCCAAGTTTGGAACTTCCACTTCCAAGTTTGGAACTTCCA
>JAZRWV010000327.1:0-3255 GCA_045599925.1 Myxococcota bacterium | reverse complement strand
CATGCTCGTGCTCATGTTCATGCTCATGTTCATGCTCATGTTCGTCTTCATCCGCATCCTTTTCGCCCCACGACTTTGTTTCGCCAGTGGCGAGTGATTCAATCTCGATGTAAAAGTCCTCGAGAATGACGGATAAGCTTGATATTTCGCCCAAATCGAGGTCGCCCATGTCGATGTGGAGAGAATGCTTCTGATTTGTCGGTATCAGCTGGATTCGTGCTTCGGGGGATGCGGAAGCAAGCGTGTGCGAGGCATCGGCGTTTTCTGTGCGCAGACCGAGTGCCAGCTCGATATCCTCAAAGCTGATGATGTCGTCAGAACCTATGATATGGCAATGGCCAGCATGACAGTTGGTATATGGTTCAGGCGGGTTGTCCGGATCAAAAGCCGGCGTCCCGGAGGATGATGTTTGATTGCCCGACAGAAGCTGTGCCGTGCAAAGTGTCATCGAAAATTCTCTGATTTTATAACAGTCGTTTTCTTCGAGGCAGAAAGTCTGATGATCATCAGTGGCTGTAGATGCGGATTTGAGCGTGATATCGACATCGAGAGCTGCGACAGCCCATGCCTTTCCATCATCGGTGCAGGCGTTTGTTGTGATGGCTGCCATCAGCGCAAATATCGGGAGAATGAGTTTTCGTTTCATGATTTGACTCCTCAAAAAGCCAGAATTTGGCGTAGATGCGCATATTTGCGCGCATTAATAGTTGTGGGCAGGGTGGGTTCCTGCAAGGATTTCAAAGGAAAGCATCAGGGCATAAATCGGTTTTTCCTGCCATTTGGGAATATCGACGGAAAACTGGCCGCGCAGGCGAGAAAAGTGTGTGGGCATCCAGGTGGCCTGATACGTAGCTCGCCATCGATCATCCTCCCAGAAAGCGTCAAGCGGATCGTTGGAAAGTCCGGAGCCATATTCGCCGCGAATACCTGTTGCCCATTCCTTGTTGATGTTCCAAACGAGCTGGGCGTATCCTGCGCCATCCCAAAGGCTGTCATGGGGAATCTGTCGATGCCTGAAAAAAGCTTCGGCCTGTAAGGTGACAAACATTTCCGGATGGTGCGTCGACGAGTATTTGATATGCAAATCGGTGGCATAGATTTCTGTCCGGTTGTCGTGACCGGTATCATTGGGGCCGAATTGCGCGCTCAATCCCCAAAAAATCCCGACATTGCCAGATGGCGCAAAGAATTGTTTGATCGTTGCCGTGTATAGAAAATCTCGAATGCCGCGCGATGTATCCGATGCACCGAGATAGCTTCTGTTTGAGGCATTGGAGGTTGCATTCTGGACTGCAAAGGACAACTCGAGATACCACGGGAGCGGTGTGAGCCATGAGAGTTCAAGTCCAAGGCCGCGATTGCCTTCGGAGCCAAAAAACTTTCCGATCACGAAGGGCTGATCGACAAAATCCCAGGAATGCGGATGCGTGGCATTGATACGCCCCATGCGAGAAAGAAACTGGCCGACTCTGAGCTGCAGACTGCAAGGCATTTCAAGCGTCGTAACATAGGCTTCTTCGATTTCGACGCCTCCGGTTGAGAAAACGAGGTTTGAATCGAATCGGAAATAGTGATCGACAGAAGCCGACAGTGACATTTCAAGCTGTTGAAGCTGAAACCCCGTTTTGGTGGGATCGTGAGCACCGGTCTGATAATTCTGTTTTTCCGAAAACCATGACAGCGCAAAATCGGCGATGAGTGCCATATCCGGATTAAAAGACTGAATGGCAGCCACAAAAGCATTATTGGATGCGGTATCAGTCTGCTGTCTGTCATTATTTTCAGCGGCGTCCGCATTCATGGCAGCGATCAATGCCGCTTCTTCTTCGGGGGTAAGGGCGGCTTCATTTGAATTGTCTGACGAAGGAGACGGTTGTTGCGCCTCAGATGAAATTTCAGAATTGTTTTCTGTGGCGTCCGCAGGCGTGGCGGCACTCAATGCCGCTTCTTCTTCGGGGGTAAGGGCGGCTTCATTTGAATTGTCTGACGAAGAAGATGGGGGTTGTTCCTCAAATGAAATTTCGGAATTGTTTTCAGAAATTTCAGGTTCTTCTGCATATAATGAACATGGAAAGAGAAAAAAACAACTGGCAACCAGTAGCTGACCTATATGATGGATATTCAAGAAAACCTCCGAAATAAACATGGCATATCGAGCCGGAAAATACATCGAACAAAAGGGGCCGACAGCGCGTATTTATGACGGAAAGAGGACAGAAACAATAAACGCGAAATGATTATTGTTTCTTATGATACATCTGAGTAGTAATGACTAATAAGATACAATATATTAATAAACGTTCGATAAATGACTGTTATTTAAACATGTATGATAAGAAATAAAATGGATTGTTATGTAAGATATGAAACAAAAGTGATTAAAATGTTCGCTTATCAGTGGCGCTGCCTATGGGGCATAGCCCCTATACGGCAGCGCGTTTCGGCTATTGGCTGTTGCCAATACGCCGAAAACCGCAGCGCTATTGGCTTAGCCAATACGCGCTGCGTACTAGAAAGTACCGGGAAGCATTGCACTGTAATAGTGATCGAGTTCGTCCAGGGTGTATTTTTTGTCATGACTGAGCCACCAGTAGATCATTTCGACAAAACTCCCCGAGATATGAGCAACAACGAAATCTTCGGGAATATCCTTTGGAATGCTGCATCTTGGCAGGACTTCAGAACGGACAAATTCGTTCATATTGTCCTTAAAATATCGTAAAAACATTTCTTTGCTGTCACTCATCAGCAGGCTGAGAATGTGAAAATCATCCTCTTCAATGTGCGTAAAAATGTGTCGGAACGGTGAACGATTGTGATGTTCACTGCTGCATTTGAGTTTGTTGCAGTCGTGATGAGAGTGACGGCATTCCCGCATGGACTGCATGACGCGGCTGAACATTTCGTCACAAATGCTTTTTACAAGCGCTTCTTTGGTTTCGAAATGAGCATAGAATGTACTTCTTCCGATATTTGCATGATCGATGATATTCTGAATTGTAATGAGTTCATACGATTTAAGGCCGAGAAGTTCGATAAAGGCGTGAATAATAGCCTTTCTTGTTTTTTGCTGACGTCTGTCGAGTGTTTCCTGCGTAATCATGATGTTTGGATCAATTTTAATATAAGTTTCGGTATTCGCAAGCCGAACAAGGACTATACACAATGAGAGCGTATATACATAAATCGAAATATATTGGAATATATTTTTATTTAAATTAAACGAAAAACGCCGCGTATCCCAAAGGGATAGCG
>JAZRWV010000326.1:0-8049 GCA_045599925.1 Myxococcota bacterium | reverse complement strand
CAGCTTCACAATTTTTCAAAGCATCATCAATAAATAGAGAATCTTCTGGTTTTATCTTAGATTCCTCTATCATGATCTGAAAAATCTCAATATCAGGTTTCGTAATATGAAGCTCAAATGAAAGAAATTTCATGTCGAAATAATCATCCACTCTGAACCCCTCATGACTATAATCATGATCACACACATATTTCCAGTGAATAATATTCGTGTTGCTCAGCAACAAAATCCGATATTTCTTTTTGAGTTTGAGAATGAGCTCCAGCCGTTTTTTAGGAATCGGATCGATAAAGCTATTCCAGATATCGACAATCCGGTCAGGTTTTGTATCGGGTTTGCAGTGTTTCAAAACCTGCTCTATAAACACACTTTCAGTAATATTACCAAGTTCCAGTTGCTGAAACAAACCATCTTTATAACTTGTTCCAACATAAATATCGATATTGGAAAACCCAACTTTATCGAAATTATCGAGGCACCTCTGCCTTGTCACCGGCAGCAGAACCTCACCCATATCAAAGATAATATTTCTGATGTTGTCTCGAAGCATTGACCTGATAAGTAAGAAAATGCTGCATAATCCACCAAATTATGCAGCAATTAAGTATAAAGAAAGACGTCAGCAATAAATACTAAAACCAGTTATCGGTATAATTCCAGGTGTCACCCTTGTCTGTGTAATAATTGTAAACATTACCCATCTTGATGAGTTTGATTTCCTTACAGCTTGAACTCGATTTATTCCAATTCGCAATTTTGGGATCACTATCAATATAATGATAAGTTAATCGATTACCTGCATCCTGGGCTTCAGCCACATAAATTGTGCTGATTTCACCTGATTTTTTATAAATCCCCAGAATCATCGCAAGATGTCCACCAGAATCACACGTGCATTCTTCTGGACATTTCTGACTATCCTTACAAGTACATGCACCAGAATACCATAAAAGATCACCAGCTTTCATCCCAACTGTATTTTTCTTGTCAATCTTATCCAGTGAAATGATGTCTTCTTCCTTCAATCCCTGAAGCTTTTCAAAAGCATTCACACTGCTGTTAATCTTTGGACTGGAATACAATTTATCTTCAAACTGGTAATTTCTACCAACAACTTTGCCTTCTTTATATGTTTTGGCAAATGCGGATGTATAAACATTGCCAATATCAAACATTCCGTTATGAATTGCCCAGCTTACAAAGGCACTGCAGCACATACCAGCATAAATTGCGCTCGTATCCTTGCCATTACTATCAACCAGTTTAAATGATTTTCCTTCATACCCTTCCTTACTTTTATATTTATTCTTAAAGAATTCTTCATATGAACATCCCCACGCATCCAAATCATTCGCAACCACATTGCTATCTTCAAAAGACAATGGTTCATTATAGCCATTCGATGTCAGACTTAACCCATATAATGCATAATCTTTATAGGTCTTTCCCTTTCCAATCGTCGACTGCGTCCATACATAACTCGAAAGTGTCATCCGCCCACTGTCATTGACAACCTTATCGATACCATCAAATTTCAGATGTTTCGTCGTTCCGGAATAAGGAATGTCTCTCGGGAACTGCAGTACCAAAAACCTCGCGGCAGCAACAACACTTGCTCTCGTCGGAAGCAATTCACCTTTCTCATTTTTATACATATTGGGAATGACATAGTTATTGTGCAAATCCTCATTCAATACCTTTAATGTTTCAAAATCATAATAATGACAGCTCAAGTTTCCCTTTGTTTTTTTGGCAGCATTGTACCCCAAATCCTTAACATTCGATGTGATATAGCCATAGTTAAATCCTGTCGGAAGATACGGCTTGAGATACAACTTAGCTTCTGCTGATCCACATCCCTCTGATGATACCGAAACATTTATCGTCCTCGCCAAATCGAGCTTTTTCGTTAAATTTTCCTCACTAAGCAGGTCAATATTCAGACGCGTAATCGTACACGTCGATGCGCCAGATTCACAGTCCTCACCAATTTGAACCAGGTCTTTCAATGAAACACTGTCTGCAGAATTGGCGTTTTCAATCTTCCATACAACTTTATTGTTCTTCTTATCTTCAGGAAGAATGACCGTAAATGTTACCGAATTGTTATCATCATGTGCACTCGTTTTCTTGACTTTTCTAAGCAACAAAGACGCTTCTGTTTTATCGAGCGAAAGCTTTTCCGGAAGGTTGTAATGACTGACTGAAATATTGACGGCTTCAAGCCCGTCAAAATTCTTGTCCTCACTCTGTGATGGTCCAACAACGATCTGATAATTCGTCACATCCTCTGGCAACTTATCGGCAGCACCAGTTACTGTAATGACTTGACCTGCTTCCCAATTATCAGCAGTCAATTCAACTGTTTCAACGGACAAGGTCCCGGCACTTGCATTCGATGATTTGACAGGAATGACAACTTTATTCTCAGGCGCACTGCTCAAAACGACTGAAAACTCGGCATTTGCCAATGTTTGAATCGTGGTTAGCTGATTTGTCGAGACACGAATTTCTCCAACAATCGGGTTGTCAGGTTCAACACACACGCCACTCTGACAAATCTCATTGTCCCTGCATGCTGGTTCACAAGTTTTTTCAGGCTCTGGGGCTTCATCAGCCCTGCATTTTCCATCGACACAGATTTCCCCAAAATCACATGCAGGATCGCACGCGACTTCTTTCGGTTTGCACTCGCCATCCTCACACGTTTCGCTTTCATCACACGCAGGATCGCACGACTTATCATTTTCCGAGTCGATATCAACACACTTTCCATCGACATAAGACTGTCCGCTTCCGCAATCAGAACCACTATCATCACCACTGCAAGCTGTAATCCCCATAGCAGCACACATGCAGACAGACAGGACTCCAACCAAATGCTTACGATTCATCTAACTCTCCTAATGACTGAGTTTCAGTGTTGTTTGACAAAACCATTTCAGGAACTGATTTATCGCAATATTACGATTTCCATGACAGGCACCAGAAATGTTTTTGTCATTTTCAGTGACTCAACACTCAAAGATGCAACAATTGGCACTCTTTTTTCAATAGTACCACCCATTACCAACGTGTTCATCATAACACGTTGGTCTTGCTAATAAAATACAACAGGAAAAAACACGACTATGAAAACCCGATTAACGTCCATCCTTATCTCAATGACTTGTCTACTTGGATTTGCAACACCTGGCTATGCAGATCCCGGCAATTATGAGTGGGGAGCTGACGCAAAAGGCGACTATATCAGGCTTTATGACAAAGAACACAGACCCCTTCGCGTATATCTGTCAAAAAATGAAATAGACAAAAGAATACAGCCAGAAATTCAGATCAATTACAGAGTAGACGCTGTTCAACCAAACACAGAAGTCAAGAAAGAAGTTGACGAATTATCTCCATATGGTCCAAGAGAGCAATTTCTATTTTACTATAACAGGCATACGCCACAGGAAAAAGTTATCTACGAAAAAATCTTCAATGCAGCAAAGAATATTCAAAAAGAAGTGGATTTAGGCCCAAATATTGACGAAGATCGACTCACAACAATTTTTTATAGTGTTATTCGTGATCATCCTGAAATATTTTGGTTGGACTGGTACCAAGGGAAATACAAATCCAAAAACTATCATATGATCTTCAAATATTACGATTATGTCAATGAAGTTCCCGAGATTCAAAAAATAATCGATGACGAGACAAAAATAATTATCAAAAACGCCAATCAATATAGCAACATCTATGAAAAAGTTCGCTATGTGTACGAATACATCGCACTCAATGCGCCTTACAAAACAGGTGAAAACTGCGTTAAGACAATTTACCAGTTTTTCATCCACAGAACCGCCAACTGCGTTGTCAATACCCTGGTATTTCAATATCTTCTCAATCAGCTTGGCATTCCAGCACGCTATGTCATTGGCGATGATGACACACATACATGGAATCAGGTCATTCTTAACGGAACATGTTATAACTTTGATGTTACCGGGGCGTATATTTCATCCTTCGTTTCATCAACGAATGAAACAATACAAAAGGTTATAGATTATGATTTCTTTGGAATATCCGATAACGAAATCAGAAATGTTCATAACAGTTTTGAACAGGATTACGACCAAAATGCACTCATATTCCCTGCATGCAATGGGCATATCGACTATAAAACAGTCTTCAAAAATTCCATGGTCTCATACTTTTACAAAGAAATTCTTGGAATGAACGAAAAATACAATGTTGCACATTCCTTACAGGATTATTTCAATATCATGCATCATGCTCTTTCATCCACCCACTCCAACAGTATCGCAACATACATCATCGTTGTCGGTACGGCATTAAAAGATAAGATTTACTCCCTTACATATAATGATTTTAAAAATGGATATCTTGGCGATATTCTGGAAAACTATAAAAAAGGATATACATTTAATGGATCAAAATCCAAGATTGAAATAGCCGATGGAGTCTTTCTCATAAGAAAAGAGGATAATTTCGAATAACGCCTACACTCAACTCCATCGACCAAACTTCATTGAATTTTTGCACTTGCATACCATTGCAATAGAATATCAGCGCACAGAATACTGTGCTGTTTCACACCTCAAATAAAGGAATTTCTAATGGCAGACATTGAAGAAAAATCGACAGACATCGTTGAATCCACTGACAATAAAGACGTGGCCGAATCCACTGACAATAAAGACGTGACTGAAACCAAAGACGCCCACAAAGAAAATAAATCTGCTGGAGCAAAGGGTCTGAACGATACCAAAGACATCACAGACGAAATGGATGAGGATGATATTGCCAACAATAAGGCCATGGGAATTCTCTCATACCTGGGAATTCTCGTTCTGATTCCCATTTTTTCAGCCAAGGAATCAAAATTTGCAAGATTCCATGCAAACCAGGGCCTTGTCCTGCTCATTTCATACGTCGTGGTCATTTTTGCATGCGGAATTCTCTCCGGCATTCCTTATTTGGGATGGATGTTTAGCATCGCAAGAAGACTTGTTTATCTTGTAGCCTTGATATTCGCGATTTTGGGTATTGTGAATGCCAATAGTGGAAAGGCAAAAGAACTTCCGATTATTGGTCATTTCAAAATTTTGAAATAGTCTTCTATTCTCTTTTTTGTTCGCCGCTATTCCAAAGGAATACGCGGCGAGCTTCGGCTATCGGCAAAGCCGATACGCCTTCGCTTTTTATGGCAACTCCACCCTATTGTTTAGCTATTTATAATCCTCGACTGGAGTTGCTACTTTGTGCGCATGTGACATGGCCACCAAATCCTTAAATAGCATCAAATATGAATGGATATTCCACATGCATGCTTCCCGTTCCTTTAGTTGAAGGAAAGCGCCATAAACTCACTGCTTTTGTCACGCAGTCTTCGACTTTTTTATTATTTAAAGTGTTGTCTTTTATCGTCACTCGCTTTGCACTACCCACCTGTGTGATATACCACGAAACGAGCACCCTTCCTTTTAACGATTTATCTTTTGCATACTCCTTTTCATAACATTGACGTATTTCCCCTGAATGCTGACGCACAATCTTTTGTATAATTCGTTTATCTAAAACTGCCGTCTGTATTTCTTCATTTTTACCCTTGGGCATGCTTTCGACCAGTTTGACAAATTCAGCTCGAAATTCATCAGAGTTGATATTCTTTATTTCTCTAAGCTGTTTGAGAATACTCTCATACGTTGCAGTGCCGACAAACTCCGATTTATTGAGGATCATTGCAGTCTGAGCTACGGCTGATGCAAATTTCATATTATCGGACATATTCTGAGTTAAAGAGGACTGACCAACCGGATAACTGAGCAATTTGCTCTTATCTCCATCTGGTTCCTTATAACGAATATTAATCGTCAGCCATTCATCGCTGGGAACCGTTTCTGTTTTCTGATATTTCCTCGTAACACCGGGCACTACGACATCGGAATCAGCTTCGACCAACTCATACAAAATTGTCACCTGCTGCTCTGCACCAATCTCGCCACCATCCTTTTTGTCATCGGCAAAATCTTCGGCTTCGAGTTTGCGCGATTCATAACCAATCTGACGATATCCCTTGATTTTAGCAGGATTAAACTCGATCTGGAATTTAGCGTCTTTGGCAACTGTATAAATCGTCGATTCAAATTCGTCGATAAGAACCTTTTTCGCTTCAAGCGGTGTATCGAGATAATGATAGTTTCCATTGCCATGATCAGCAATCGATTCGAGTCTGTCATCCTTTATGTTCCCCATACCGACACCAAGAACCGACAGAAAGACACCGGTTTTCCGTTTTTCTTCAATGAGTTTTGTCAATTCGCCAACACCAGTCATACCGACGTTTAAATCACCATCCGTAGCGAGAATGACGCGATTATTGCCACCTTGAATGAAATAATCTTGAGCAAGTTTATAAGCCATCTGAATCCCGCTTCCGCCTTCCGTCCATCCATCAGCGGTGAGATTTTGTATAACAGATGCAATTTTACTTCGTTCTGCCACGGGAGAAGCCCCTTCAAGCACAGTTTTTGTTTCTCCGGCATAAGTCACAATGGAAATCCGATCATTGCTCCTGAGCATTGGCAACATATTAATGAGTCCGCTTTTAATCAGTTCAAGCCGATCATACCCCTTCATAGACCCGGAAACATCGATGAGAAATACGATATTTGAGTCCACTCTGTTCTCACTGTCTCTTTTAACATTTCTCGTCTGAATCCCAATCTGAAGCAATTTCGTTTTGGCATTCCAGGGTGAAACGGAGATTTCCGTCGTCACTGAAAAAGGCTGATCATCCGTTGGAACAGGATAATCGTAATGGAAATAATTGATCATTTCTTCGGAGCGAAGCGGAAGTTCTTCGGGCAATATATTATGGTTAATATAATTTCTGAATATGCCATAAGACGCCGTATCGACATCAGCTCCGAAAGTGGAAAGTGGCGAAGATTCTACACTTTTAAAGCCGTTTGGTTCGAAAGTCGTATACTGGGTTGTATTGAAGACAGGCACACGCCCCACAACTCCTGGATTACCCAACTTAACAGCAGAAGCACGAATACTGCCTTTTGAGCCCATCGAATCGTGATATGCGCCACTTCCACCAGCACCACCAGGGCCAAAACCACCAGCACCAGCACCAGCCGTTCCCAAACCATAACCGCCAGACGCTGCACTGGCATCAAAACTCCCCCAATCCAGTTCATCTAAATTTGAATCCGAAAGAAGGCTTTCAGATACCCTTTGTGCCGAAGCATCAGAACTGCCAGAACCAGTCAAAAGGGCATTCATCAACGGGCTAGATGCATTTTCTTCAGATTTCTCCTCCTCTTCTTTGGCTTCCTCCACATCACTAACGACATCCACTGAATCCACCGCATTCGAAGCGCACTCTATTAGAGTACATTCATCTGCTGAAGTTAATGATGATTTTGTCGTATCATTAACACATGAAACAACCGTACATGAAGCGACCATGACACACATGATCATAAGACAAATCGCAAAATTTCTCATAATTCCTCCTTGTTGAGCCAGAATTGAGTCGGTTTGAGAAGCATCCGGTTTGCGATTTGTCCAAGCCCCAAGCCAGAATGCCGGTTCATTGACACCAGGCCTGGAAGCAGAGACTTTACCCCTGCAAAACATCAGTTCTTTGATTCAAGCAAAATGCAGAGACTTTACCCCGAGCAAAATGCCCAAACCTTGAGCAAATACAGCAAACCAGAATGCGTAAATTCAAATATTCACTTGTTTCCTAAAGTTGGCTCTTTAATGGCTACAATTTTTTTTCTGATTCGTCAACTTTTTTTAAAATTATTATGATGGTGTAACTATTCAGCCGGGGCTCTGCCCCGGGGACTCAGTTCACAATATGAAATGAACTTCGTTTCCCGAGCCTTCCGGCTCTCCTCAAACACGGTTGGCTTTGCAGAACCCCGGGTGAATAATAATCGTTAATGAATCGCATTCAACACCGTCTTTATCACATGCTCACAATATGCGGTATGCCGACGTATGGCTTCGCCATAGTCGGCA